>JAMOPX010000045.1 GCA_027064285.1 Desulfobacterales bacterium
AGATTAAACAAATTAAAAAAAAGAAATGGATGTGATATTTTGGCAAATTACACAAATATTTAAAGCTATACCTGTTGGATTTGTAAAAGAAGAGGATATGTAGATTATGAAATTGAAGACTTGCTTAAAGAAGTAGAAAAAATAAACTTAATGCCAATAAGAAAAAAGAATTCAAAAAGATTTGATCCATTTAAACAATTTATTGCAAAAGCGAGTAGAAAATTTATAGAAACAATAGGTTCATGTCTTAATGGATTATTTCCAAAAAAGATTTATGCTGTAACTCTACATGGTTTTCTACTGAAACTTACTTTATTTGTTCTGAGCTTTAACATTCAACAACTTGTAAAAAAGGTGGCAACTTGAGTTATATTACTATTCTATCTACTATTCAAGAATATATAAGCCTATTTAAAAGGATTTTTCGAACAGGCGGATTATTTATAATGAATGATACGCCATTCATCCCATAACTGAAGCTTATAGGCTTTCTAGCGTGGATTTCTGTAATGGTAATATTTTTTGAACAGCCTCAATTTAATCTTGCCAATTGTAATTCTTTTTTTTATAAGAGACAGCAATAAAAAAGATCAAAACAAGGAGGGAAGTTATGGATTTTGCCTTAAGTGAAGAGCTACAGATGTTAAGAGATACTGCGAAACAATTTGCACAAGAAAAGATTGCCCCTTATGCAGACAAATGGGATGAGGAACACTATTTTCCTTATGAAGAAGTAATAAAGCCCATGGGAGAGTTGGGATTCTTTGGCACACTTATTCCTGAAGAGTACGGTGGAAACAATATGGGATGGCTTGCTACTGCTATACTTTCTGAAGAAATCTCTTATGCATCCAGTTCAATAGGTGTTCAGTTCAATATGGAGCTGGTAGGTTGCGCTTATACCATCTACAGATATGGAAGTGAGGAACTAAAAAAGAAATACATTCCAAAGCTTGTATCAGCAGAATACTTAGGTGGATTTGGCATTACAGAACCAAACGCAGGATCTGATGTTATGTCCATGAAGTCCACAGCAGAAGACAAAGGTGATTACTGGCTGTTGAATGGCACAAAGACATGGATTTCAAATGCACCCATAGCTGATGTGCTTATATTCTATGCATATACAGACAGAGAAGCAAAAGGAAAAGGCCTTTCTGCATTTGTAATTGAGCCCAAGAACTTCAATGGTGTTACTGTAACTGACTTAGATAAACTTGGATCCAGATCATCTCCCACAGGAGAAATAATACTTGAAGACACAAAGGTGCCAAAAGAAAACATACTTGGAAAACCCGGAGATGGTGCCAGGATATTGTTCAGCTCCCTTAATCAGACAAGACTTCAAGCAGCAGCCCGTGGAGTAGGAGTTGCTCAGGCATGCTTAGATACTGCTGTAAAATATGCCATGGAAAGAGAGCAGTTTGGAAAGCCAGTAGGACATTTCCAGATGAATCAGGACCTACTTGCTCAGCTTTCATGTGAAATAGATGCAGCAAGGCTCATGGTATATAAAGCAGCATGGCAGAAGGAACAAGGACAACTGAACAATGGCTTTGAAGTGGCACAGGCCAAGTATCTGTCAGGTGAGGTTGCAATGAAAGCAGCATTAACTGCTATGAGAATACTGGGGGCATATGGATATTCCACAGAGTATCCAGTAGCAAGATTCTTTAGAGATGCTCCTACCTACTTTATGGTGGAAGGATCTGCAAACATCTGCAAGATGATTGTGGCTCAGCATATTCTTGGAATAAGAAAGGCAAACAGGTAAACAATAAGGGGCGCTTTTCAGGAGGCGCCCCTTTGTCTTTCCAAGAATTTTACCATATTAAAGACAGTCTTGTTATAAGGCACATCAACATCAAAGGCTTCTGCAATCTTTATTACCTGTCCTGTAAGACTATCTATCTCGGTTTTCTTTCCCTTCTCAATATCCTGTAATGTGGAAGACCTATGTGCTGAGGTAGGTGGAATGAGCTTTTTATAAAACACTTCTAAATATTCTTCTGCTGAATCCCAATAGGTGCTATAACCTGCCTCTTTCATAACCAGAAATATCTCTTCTGCTATCTTATTCATTATCTCACAGGTATGCTTATCTTCAGCCAGCCTGCCATATGGAACCTTCAAAATAGCACTTAAAGGATTAAGAAGACAGTTATAAAGCATTTTTGCCCAGAGATCCTTTTCTATATGAGGACTTAAAACACAGGGGATCCCGCCCATGCTTATAAGAGTGCACAAATCCTCTATATTGGACAAATCAGCTCCAAAAATACTTCCAATACGTATATCATCTGCGTGTACGGTTATTATCACCTCATTTGGTTTGTTTCTTTCAAACCCTGTGATTACCCTGGCATTGTATATAAGGTCTTTTTGGAAAAATCTGCTAAAAATCTCTGCATTTCCCCATCCATTTTGAAAAAGCACAATAACAGGCCTTTTTTCAGCAAAAATGGAATAGAGATCTTTGGCAGAACTTAGGGTATCAAAAGACTTACAGCAGACCAGAATAAAATCATAGTCTTTTGAACAAAGCTCATTTAAAGATTCATATGCACCAAAAAGCTTGGGAGAAGCCTTGAATTCTCCAAATATTCCAGTACGAAAGAGTCCATTTTCTTTCAGTGCTGATACTGTATTCTTTCTGGCTATTATATCAACCTCTGCGCCTGCCTTTATAAGACAGCTTGCAATACCTAAACCAACAGCACCTGCTGCGTAAACAAGCACTTTCATAATAAGATTATCCTGGAGGCCAGTGCATTTTCCTGCCACCTAAGAGATGCAAATGCAAGTGATAGACCTCCTGACCACCATCAGACTTGCAGTTAAATACAGTCCTGTACCCCTTTTCGCTTATTCCTATGGATCTGGCTATGTCTCTGGCAACAAGAAACATCCTGCCTATCAGGGAATAATCCTCATCTGTTATATCATCTAAGGTAGGAATATGCTTCTTTGGTATAATCAAGATATGATGTGGTGCTTTTGGCTTTATGTCCTTAAAGGCAATTATATCCTCTGACTCATAGATAACATCTGCGGGTATCTCTTTTTTTGCTATCTTACAGAAGACACACTCATCCATTTTTTCACTCCACCTTATCATAATGGCTAAATTGCATTATAAATGTGCCTCTGCCTTGAGAAACAGATCTCAGGGATGTAGAATATCCAAACATCTTTGAAAGAGGAGCCCATCCTTTTATCACCTGAACAGGACCTCTTTTTTCTATCTGTTCCACCCTTCCCTTTCTCGTATTCAGCTCTGCAATCACATCTCCAACAAATTCTTCTGGTACAGTTACCTCAAGTCTCATTATCGGCTCAAGCAGAATAGGATCTGCCTTTTCTACAGCATTCTTAAAAGCAAGACTTGCTGCTATCTTAAATGCCATCAGGTCATTTGGATCCTTTATCTTCACATCCAGAAGTGCTGTTTGAACATCTGTAATAGGATAGCCCATAACAGGCCCACTTGTCTGAGCCTCCAAGATACCTTCTTTTATGGCATTGAGCATTTCTTCTGTAAGAGCCGGGTTTTCACACTTATCCACGAATCTATTTCCAGCACCTCTTTCCATAGGAGACACTTCTATTTTTATACCAGCAAAATGTTGCTGTCCTCCAATCTCCACCTCATATATTTCCTCATGCTGGATCGTCTTTGTTATAGTCTCTCTATATACAACCTGAGGTTTACCTTGATTTACCTCCAAAGAAAATTCCCTTTTTATTCTGTGCACAACCACTTCTAAGTGAAGTTCTCCCATGCCAGACAGTACTATTTGACCTGTATCTTCATCTATCTTATACTTAAGTGTTGGATCTTCATCACTCAGTTTATTCAATACCTCAATAAGCTTATCATGGTCCTGCACCCTTTTTGGTTCCACAGCAATGGTTATAACAGGTTCTTCTGTTTCAATAGGCTCAAGCAGTATGGGACTATCTTTTAGACAAAGGGTATCTCCAGTGGTAGTATTCTTAAGTCCCATTGCAGCCACAATGTCGCCTGCCTGTGAATAATCAATTCTTTCTTTTCTATTGGCATGCATTCTGATTAAGCGCGCTATTTTCTCTGTTACCCCTTTTCTGGGATTGTACACGCTATCACCTGGCTTTAATGTACCAGAATATATCCTCAGATAGGTGATCTTCCTGCCGCCATCTATGGCAATCTTAAAGGCAAGGGCAGTTAAAGGAGCCTTTGGATCTGGAGGTCTTTCCTCCTCCCTGTCAGTTCCTGGAACTTGGCCTTTTACAGGAGGTATATCCAGTGGAGATGGAAGATACTCTACAATTGCATCCAACAAAGGCTGTATCCCTTTGTTTCTGAGTGCAGCCCCACAAAAAACAGGAACAAGTTTTAATCCTATGGTTGCTCTTCTTATAGCTTTTTTTAAGGTCTTTTCATCTATTTCTTCATCACTAAGATACTTCTCCATTATCTCATCATCTGACTCGGATATGGTCTCAAGCATCAGTTCTTTGTACTCCTCTACCATGTCCAGCATTTCATCTGGAACAGAGATCTCTTCAAACCTCTCTCCTAAGGATTCTTCATCCCATACTATTACCTTTTCTTTTATCAGGTCTATCACACCCTTAAATTCACTTTCTGAACCCCATGGTATTTGAAGAACAAGCGGAACCGCACCAAGCTTATTTTTTATCTGCTCTACTACCTCATAAAAATCAGCACCGATCCTGTCCATCTTGTTAACAAAAGCTATTTTTGGCACTTTATACCTATCAGCCTGATGCCAGACTGTTTCTGACTGAGGTTCAACTCCGCCCACTGCACAGAATATTCCTATTGCTCCATCCAGCACCCTTAATGCCCTTTCTACCTCTACGGTAAAGTCCACATGACCAGGAGTATCTATGATGTTAATGCTGTGCCCTTTCCACTGACAAGTGGTGCAGGCAGAGGTGATAGTGATTCCTCTTTCTTTTTCTTCCAGCATCCAGTCCATAGTAGCTTCACCATCATGCACCTCTCCTATCTTATGCACTCTACCTGTGTAGTAAAGAATACGCTCTGTTACGGTAGTTTTTCCCGCATCAATATGGGCAATCATCCCTATATTCCGGATTCTCTTTAAATGCACTGATCCCTTCATGGCAATAAAAATTTAGGGTATATGGCCTATAGTGTCAAGGAAAATGCTGATAATATTTTTGTTATTGCCAGAGCCACATTCTGCACTGAGAAGCAAACTCCTGATCAACCTTTGAAATAATATAATCATCTATTTCTCTTACAGGTATCACTCCTACAAGTGAGTTTGAAATCAACACCTGATCAGCTTGAACAAGATCTTCTGGTTTTGTTTTTTTTCTTTCTATGGTTATTCCTCTTTTTTCCCAGATCTTAGAAATCATCTTTAAGGTAATACTGGGAAGCAGATCATCTCCTTCAGGAGTAAACCATCTCCCATTTTTCTGAAACAGAATTGTTCCTACGGAGGTCTCCTTAACATAACCATCAGCTCCTATGAGAATTGCTTCATCAGCACCCTTCTGTATAGCATATTCTCTTGCCCACATGTTATACAGGTAATTCAGGCTCTTATAGGAGGATATAGGAGAGGATCTCAGAAAGCAGAAGCTAACAAGCTTCCATCCTTTTTTATACGCCTCTAATGGCGGATGATATTCTCTTGCAAAAACTATGTATGTAGGATCATCTCCATATGGAAGGCCAAGCTCTTGCTTGGCTCCCCTTGTTATAAGGATCTTTACTGCTGCAATCTTGTTTAAGAGGCTGTTTAATTGCAAGAGCCTTTTAAACAACGAATGATCATATAACTGTTCTGGAAATCTGATCTTAAAAGCATCACAAGAGCTTTTTAGTCTGGTCAAATGTTCCTTTAAAAAGAATACATTTCCCTTCTCTGCCCTCATTGTAGTAAAAAAACCGTCTCCATAAAGCAAACCCCTATCTGTCACAGAAATCCGTGCATCCTTTAATGGGACAAATTCTCCATTTATGAAAACATATTCTTCCTGCATTTCCTACCCTTCTGCTGCCTTAAAAAATACCTCTGCTTTATTTATTGTTTCTTCATATTCTGCTTCTGGGTCAGAGTCATATACTATTCCACCACCAGCACCATAATAACTCATTTTATCTTTTATTATCAGGGTCCTGATTGCTATATTTAGATCCATCTTTCTATGCACCCCAAGGTATCCGATAGAACCAGTATATACATGTCTTACATTTGGCTCAAGTTCATCAATTATCTCCATTGCCCTTATCTTAGGACATCCGGTAATGGATCCGCCAGGAAAGGTTGCATTTATTATCTTGCTGAATGTATCTGTATATGGAATAAGCCTTCCCTCTACAATAGAAACTAAGTGATGCACATATGCATATGTCTCGATCCTTTTATGCTCTTTTACCTTTACTGTGCCTGGAACACAGATCTTTCCAAGATCATTTCTGAGCAGATCCACTATCATGGAAAGCTCTGCATCATCCTTTGGATTTGTGAGAAGATCTTTCTTGTAAAGCAGATCCTCTTGCAGGTTTTTTCCCCTTGGCCTTGTTCCTTTTATTGGTCTTGTTTCTATTATTTTGCCATCACTGAAAAGAAATCTTTCCATAGATGTGCACACTATGAAGTGATCCTCGGCATTTATGTATGCATAAAAAGGGGCTGGTCTCAGGCAAAAAAGTCTAAAAAAAAGAGTAAGTGCATTACCTCTAAAGTCTGCACAGAACCTTTGGGACATATTTACCTGATATACATCTCCTTTTCTTATGTATTCTCTTATTGTTTTTATAGCCTCTATATACCTTTCTCTGGAGAAGTTGCTCTTTATATGACCAAAGATGTAGTTTTTTAATTTATAATCTTTTGTTGTATCCAGTTCTTCAAGAGGAAGTTTCCTTACAGAAAAAAGGTCTTCCCACCTGTAGCACCTTAGTTCAGTTTTTTTTTATCAAACACAGCTACCTTAGAAGGAAAGACAAAGAAAAGATCAGGTAAACCAAGATCATCCTTTGCATTTTGAGGAAGATGTGGTTCTATAACATTTTTAAATTCATAAGAAATATATCCCATAAATCCACCCACAAAAGGATTTTCTCTATAAGGGATTTTTTTCGAAATCTTATCTATTATTTTATCAATAAAAAGCAGGGCATCAGAAGAAGTAAACTTCTGAATAGTATTCTCTTTTGTGTTCCATATCTGTGCCTGATTTCCCTTTGAAGAAACAACAAGCAGAGGATCCCATCCAGCAATACAGTATCTGGAGCAATCTGTCTCCTCTCCACTCATGAGCAGAACAGAAAAGGGATTCTTGATATAAGGTGCTACTTTAATGAAAAAGTCTTTCATTTTTTAGCTCAAGGAAGTTTTTTATTATCTCTTTTCCATATTCTGACATAAAGGACTCTGGATGGAACTGCACCCCAAATACAGGAAACTCAGGATGAGCTATTCCCATTATCACATCATCACTACTTTTTGCAAGAACCTCAAAATCTGGAGCAATAGGACTGCATTGAAGAGAATGATATCTGGCTGCAAAAAAAGGGGATGGAATTCCTTTAAATATCCTCTTTCCTGTGTGAAAGACAAGATCTTTTTTGCCATGTATAGGATAAGGAGCAAGATCTGTTTTCCCACCAAATACCTCATTTATCACTTGCATCCCAAGACATACTCCAAGTATTGGAACATTTCTGTAGAATCTTTTCACTACCTCCATGCTGATACCAGAGTCTTTTGGCGCCTTTGGCCCAGGAGATATACATATTCTGTCAAATGCAAGTCTCTCCAGCTTATCTACTAAGATAGCATCATTTCTGATAACTGTAACTTCAATGTCAAACACAGAAAAAAGCTGAAACAGATTATAAGTGAAGGAATCGTAATTGTCTATTATCACAAGACGCATTTATTATTTCATACACACCAGAAAGCCCATAAGCTTCAGCTATAGGATGAATGGCGTATCATTCATTATTATAAGCCGTCTGTTCGAAACATCCTTTTAAACAGGCTTATATATTCTTGAATAGTAGATAAAATAATAATATAACCAATATTAAAATGCAATTGAGAAGATACAGATACAAGCTTAAGGTCAGAAGTAAGGGAAAAGAGCAGAAGCTATGGAAATTTGTTGGAGCATACAAGCTTATTTATCTTTGTTTGAACAAATCTGTGAAAGGAAAGATTTTTTTCCCTGTTTACTGCTACTTCTATAACTGCTGATCCAGAGCTATTCACGCATTGCTTATAGGTATTTATGAATTCTTTCCTGTTTGATACATAAAAATAAGGGATATTAAAGAAAGAAATCAGTTCTCTAAAGGATGAAATATTATGGGGTACTACAAAGTATTGTTCACAGAGCTCTGAAAAATCAGAGATTGGTAAAAACGAGAATATACTTCCTCCGTTATTGTTTATAAGAATCAAAATCAGAGGCACATCTATTTTTTTTAATAAAAACAATGAGTTCAGATCATGGATAAAGGCAAGATCTCCAATAACTAAGGTGGTAATTCTTTCGGCTCCTACTGCAAATCCTGTAGCAGTAGCAATAATTCCATCTATGCCACTTGCTCCCCTGTTAGCACCTATCATTATATTGCTCCTAAAATCTGAATACATATCCATATCCCTTATGGGCATACTGTTTGAAAGAAAAAGGGCGCTATTTTCAGGAATTATTTGAGAGATCCAGTATGCCAAGGAGGCCTCATTCAGTTCATTTTTTTTGAGAAGTGGGCATAAAAGATCTTTTATTTCTGAAGAGATCTTCATAAGCATATCAAAAGAGCTACTCTTTTTTGTGTTCAAATAGAGAAGTGCTGTCTCGCAGAATTTTTCTATATCTGTTTGAACATACACGGTGCTTATATGATTCATATCCTGACGGAATGGATCCTCTTTTACAACAATATAGTGATCAGGGCTCTTTTCCTCCAAAAGCAGCATCATGTGCTTTGAAACAAGTGTTCCTCCTATATGCAGGACCACATCAAAGGATACATCTGGAAGCGTAGCGCTCAGAAAAAGAGGAAAAAACGGCACAATATTCTTACTAAAAAAACAGGGCAGATGAGACCTTATATCTGAAAAAACTGGCCATTTAGCCTTATTAATAAGTTTTAAGACAGAATCTCTTTTACCAATATCTATGCTTCCTGCTATTATAAGTCCATTTTCTGCAATATTCATGATCTGACAGATCTCTTTTGCCTCTGCTTTAGAAATTGAAATTGTGGGAATCTTGTATTCTGTATATGAAGTGTTCCTTTTGGACCAGCTTTTAAGAGAATCTGTATATCTTTCTGGAATGTTCCTTTTTTCTGGAGAAAGAGGCTCCCTGAACATACAGTTTATGTGAACAGGGCCTTCTGGTTGAGAAACAGCCCTGAATACTGCCTGATCCACTGTGGTCAGAGGAACACGCGGAGAAATATCTGTTTCAGGACATGGAAGATTAAAAAAATACCTGACATATCTGCCGAATATGTGACTCTGATCTATGGTCTGATTTGCCTTTGTATCCTGAAGTTCAGGAGGCCTGTCAGCAGTTAGCAGGATCATTGGCACACACTCCATAGATGCCTCCACAACTGCAGGAAAACAATTTGCCACTGCTGTTCCTGAAGTGGTTATAACAACAGCTGGCCTGTGGGTAGCACGAGCAAAACCAAGCGCATGAAATGCAGCTCCTCTTTCATCATAGCACATCATAAGCCTTGCTTTTTTGTTTTTGGCCACTGAAATGGTCAAAGGAGAAGATCTGGAGCCAGGGGATATACAAAAGTAGTCTATTCCATTTCTTACGAGTTCTTCCACAATAATGGAAGCCCAGAGCATATTCAGATTTTCTGGCTCAACAACTGGAACTGTCATAGCTTAAGAAAGATGTGAAATTCTGTATCTTGTAGTTAAGCTCTTCCCATTCCATTTCTGGATCTGACTCAGAAACAATCCCTGCTCCTGAGTATAAATAAAGGGTATCTTTCACAAAAAGACCAGACCGAATAGATACAACAAATTCCGCACAGTCCTGTGCAACCCAGCCAAAGGGACCAGAATACCATCCCCTGTCAAATTCCTCCATCTCTTCTATCTTCCTTAGAGCATATTTTACAGGATAACCCGCAATTGCAGGATTTGGATAAAGAAGAGAGATTATATCTGAATCAGAAACTCCTCTTTTAAGTTTTCCTGAAAAACTGGTGTAAAGGTGCTGCATATAGCTCAGTTTTAAAATGGTTTCTTTTTCTTTCACCTGAAATGTAGTGCAAATAGATGCAAGCTTTTTTCTTAAAAGCTCGCTCACTAATCTGTGTTCAGTAAGTTCCTTTCTACTTTTCTTTAGCTCTAAGGAAAGTACCTCATCCTCCTGCTCAGTAACGCCTCTTTTCCGTGTTCCTGCCACTGCCTCTGCCTCCAAATTATCTGCTTTTCTGAGGAATATTCTTTCTGGACTCATACTCAGGAACATGGCATGAGAGGAAGGCTTTATTAAAAAATGATATGCTCTTTCTCCCTTATACTTAGGATCTGCAAGCAATAAAAATGGATCAAAAGGTTTTTTTAATTTAAATGAGCTTCTTCTTGCCAGAACCACTTTAATAATCTCATTTTTTCTTATCTGTTCAATTGCCTCTTTTAACTTTTTTTTCCACTGCTCTTTGTCAGGAATGTCTTCTCTACCAGTGTAATTTATAGAAGTTAGAGGTTTTCTTGAATCAAGACATGTCTTTATAGAATCAAGTTTCTTTAAAATCGCTTCCACATCCTTTATTGGAGTCTTCACATTGCACACAAAATAGCTTTTTAAACCTTTATTTATCAGCTCAAACAAGGGCACAAAAAAATAAAGACTACCAAAATCTCTCCATTCGCTATCAATATTTTTTATAGGAAACCGCATTCCACCATAAAATCTTATCTCTGGATAGACTGTGCTTAGAAATTTTCTTATCTTAGAAAATATATCTCTGTATTTGAAAGATTTTTTTTCTCTTATAAAGATTGCTTCTTCTATGCCAGCGCAGATAAAATCAGAGTCTCTGCTCTTCCAGTATATACATTTTTGAAAGTCCTGAGATCTAAGCCAGAGAAGAGGATCACAGGGCTCAATCTCAAACGCTATTCTGATTATACCTTCACGGCTCTCATGTCTGAGCTTATATAGCTCTTCTTTTATTTTTCTCTTTGCATCTTCTAAGTTCATTTTTTTCCAACATATATGGTGCATATGCCAAAAGTTTGAGGAAAAAGGGATGTCTTGGAAAAGCCAGCCTTTTTCATGAGATTCAGAAAGTCGCTTCCACACGGAAATGTCTCTATTGTCTTGTTAAGGTATCTGTAAGCATAATGATCTCCAGAGATCGTCTTTCCTAAGAAAGGAAGCACATGCCTTAGATAAAACATGTATATGGCTTTTATAATCGGATTTTTTGGAATAGAAAACTCTAGAATAATTGCCCTGCCACCGCTTTTCAATACTCTCAAAATCTCCTGTAGGCAAAGCTCAGGATCAGACATATTTCTTATGCCAAATGCTATTGTAACTGAGTCAAAGCTTTCTGCTTTGAAAGAAAGCTTCATTCCATCTGCAATGACAAAAGATACCCTTTTGTCTTTTATCTTGCTTTTTCCTATCCTCAACATGTTCCAGGATCTGTCCACACCAACCGCCATCTTTATTTTTCTTTTTTTTAGGACAGACACAAGCACATCTGCTGTGCCAGTGGCTATGTCCAGCACTGAATCCCTATCTTTGACAAATCCCGCCATCCTCATTCTCCAGCCATTGTCTATACCAAAAGAGAGGATGCGGTTTATAAGATCATAATATCTGGCTATCCTGTCAAATATTTTCCAGATGTCTTGCTTGGATGGGTTAATACCAGAGCCCTCCTATTCTCCATCTCGGTCTTCTTCCAGCACTGGTTAGATAGTCAGGCACAAAGTATTCTGTTAGATTGTACAAAGGCTCATAAAGATGCCTTTCCTTTACCAAGGACATGAGTCTTTTTATCCTTTCCTCTGTGCTCGGGTGTGTTCTTAGAAGAGATGGATGAGGATCTTTATAACCAGGGAAAAATATTCTTGAAAGAAGACCACTCTGGTATCTTTCCATTTTTTCTAAGGCCATTGCAAGACCTTCTGGGTCTCCGGTAAGTATTGCTGCGCCAAGGTCTGCATCAAATTCCCTTGTTCTTGAAAGGGCAAGCTGAAGCAACATGCTTATAGTAGGAGCAAATATAAGTATGAAAACAGGGAGCCAGGGTATTTTGTAATTGGTAAATAAGATAAAAGGAAGATTCAACAATAAAAGGAACTGCCCTGTGATAGAAAATATAAAGGTAAGTCTGCTTATCACATCTGAAAGATTCATTATCCATAGATCATTGTGCCATATATGGCTTACTTCATGAGCCAACACACCTGTAATCTCTCTTAGGCTCAAGGAATTAAGGAGTCCAGCAGTTACAGTAATCACGGCATTATCCTTTTTCCCTGTTGTAAATGCATTTGGAACATCTGTGGGGATGTAATAAAGTCGAGGTACATATTTTAATCCAGCTCTTTTGCATAGTTCCTTTAGTATAGTATAAAGGGCAGGCACTTCATCTGGGGAAAGAGGCCTTGCACCATACAAGAACAGTATAAGAGAAGGGGAGATCCTTGGAGCAAAAAAAAGCATCAAAACTCCCATAAATATAGTCCACTTAACTCCTTGCTCCCCACCAATAGACCAGCCAAGCAGAGAGAGCAACAAAACCATCCCGCATAGGAGTAAAAGAGAGTGTATAAGGTTTATTATCTTATGCCTTACAACAAGTCCTCTGTCTATATTAACCATATTGCTCATTTTGCTGTGTCCTTATAGCACTGTGAATCTATTCAGGTCAAGAAATGGACACACTTTTCAGATAATCTACTATAGCTTTATCATACTTAGAGGTAAGTTCAAACACCTTCACGGCAAGCATAAACCTTGTCTTTAATGTGGTTTCTCCATTATTTTCTCTAATCTCCTGAAGCACCAGTTCATAGTCTGCAGGATCTGTAATTACAGTAACATATTTAAAATTCTTCGCGGCTGCCCTGAGCATAGTAGGGCCACCAATGTCTATATTTTCAACAGCCTCTTCCAGACTTACCCCTTCCTTTTCTATGGTCTTCTCAAACTGATACAGATTCACTACTACCATGTCTATGGGCTGGATCTCAAACTTTTCCATCACTTCTATGTGGGATTTATTGTCTCTCAGAGCAAGGATGCCACCGTGCACCTTTGGATGAAGTGTTTTGACCCTTCCATCCATTATCTCTGGAAAACCGGTATATTCAGAAATATCCACCACAGATATGCCATTTTTCCACAGGAGCTTTGCAGTTCCTCCAGTAGATATAATCTCTACCCCAAAAGAGACAAGTTCTCTGCAAAATTCCACTATACCTGTTTTATCAGTAACACTTACAATAGCTCTTTTAATTGTTGCCATAAAAATCCTCCTTTATTTTATTCGCTAAAGTGCTCTCCAATATTTAGACAGCAAATTAGCTATTTTTTGTTCATAATACAACCTTTCAAAAACAAAATGCATATTTTTTATATCATGTCCAAAAATTGGGGTCACTTCCTAATTTTTCGACCTGTAATACCAATACTGGTTAAAAATACTCCTTTAGGAAATTTCCATACAATTTTATTGTCAACAAACAAATGGCTGACTGATAGTTCAGATGAGAGCTTGAATTTTTGATTATTATAGCATATAAGGTAAAATATAATAAAAAATACAAAGCTCGAAGGCGCTATCTGATGGATAGGAGTATATTTTGGGAGAGGATAGCACGCTTGAGGTCTTTTTTTCCAAACGAAGGGGTAAGTTCTGTTTGGATCAAGAGTCCTGAAAACAGAAGGTATCTTTCTGGATTTAGAGCTCAGGATACTCTTATAACCGAATCTGCTGGCTCTCTTCTGATAGGAGAAAAATTTGCTGTTTTTTTAACAGATCCCAGATATGAATTGGAAGCAAAGGAAACTGTGCCGGACTTTGAGCTCAGGATACTCAAGAATGACCAGATAAAAGACTTTTGTAAGACAGTAATGGACTTTGAAATCAAAAGGCTGGGCTTTGAAAAGGAATATGTTACTTATGGGACTTATGTAGAAATAAAAGAGAAATTTAAAAGTATGGGTTACGAGATTGAGTTGATCCCTATTTCTGGAATCGTAGAGGAAATGAGGCAGGTAAAAGACCAATATGAGATAGAAGCTCTAAGAAAATCTGCTGATATGATCTTATGCATAATGGAAGAGCTAAAAGGAGATATAAAAATAGGTATTACAGAGAAGGAGCTGTGCTTTAAGGTATATGAACTTGCATTTAAATATGGAGCAGAATATCTGGCTTTTCCTCCTATTGTAGCCTCTGGTTCAAACAGCGCACTTCCTCATGCAATTCCGACTTTTAAGAGAATAGATAACAATGAGCCTGTTATCGTGGACATTGGAGTTAAGGTAGACGGATATTGTTCGGATATAACAAGAACATTTTTTATAGGTAAAGTAGAGCCTGAATTAGAAAAGATTTACTCCCTCGTGAAAGAGGCACAGAAAAAGGCAATTGATAAGGCAAAAGCAGGGATGAAAGCAAGTGAGCTGGATAGCATAGCAAGAAAAGAAATAGAAGGTGCTGGTTATGGCAACTATTTTACTCATGGACTTGGTCATGGTGTAGGACTTTCAGTCCATGAAGCCCCAAGGATCTCAAAGACTTCCTCGACTGTTCTTAAACCTGGCATGGTGATAACTATAGAGCCTGGAATATATATTCCAAATAAGGGTGGGGTCAGGTTGGAAGAAATGATATTAATAAAGGAGGATGGAAGTGAAGTTATTACAAACGAATAATATGAGTGATTTAATAGATCAATTTTTAAACTATATGCGAATAGAAAGAGGGGTTTCTGAAAATACTATAGAAGCATATGGTAGAGATCTGAGAGGACTTATAGACTTTATAGAAAAAGAAGGTATTCCATGCCAAAAAATAAACATTCATCTTCTGTCCAATTACATAGCTTATCTGAGTAAAAGGCTTTCCAGAAGAAGCCTTGCCAGAAATATATCTGCTATAAGGACCTTCTTTAAATTTTTGGTCCTGGAAGGAGTGATAGAAGAAAATCCTGCTCGCTTTTTGGAAGTGCCTAAGGTTTCAAAGACACTTCCGGGAATCCTGAATGAGCATGAAATAGAGCTTCTTTTAAATCAGCCCTCTGATTCTACCCCAATAGGGATAAGGGATAAAGCAATGATAGAGCTACTTTATGCCACAGGAGTAAGAGTTTCTGAGCTTGTTCATCTAAGAATAAGTGATGTAGATTTAAGTGTAGGATATATAAAAGTAAAAGGCAAGGGGTCCAAAGAAAGATTTGTGCCAATTGGTGAAAAAGCTGTAAGTGTGCTGAAAGAATATATAAACAAAGCAAGAAGTAAATTTGACAAAAAGAAAGGATCTCCTTACCTGTTTCTAAATAACAGGGGCAAGCCTTTCAGCAGACAGGGGTTCTGGAAGATGCTAAAGTCTTATGCAAAAAAAGCTGGGATAAAGAAGAGAATAACCCCCCATATAATCAGACATTCTTTTGCTACCCATCTCCTTAAGAATGGAGCTGATCTCAGATCTGTACAGATGATGCTTGGTCACTCAGATATATCAACCACTCAAATTTATACTCATATAGACAGAAGTTATTTAAAAGAGGTATATAATAGATGTCACCCAAGGGCATAAGAGATAATGAAAGAGATAAAAAAAGAGCTTTTAAAAAAGATTCTGGATGTTCTGGACTACAGGATAGCTATAGTAAACCAGAATATGATCATCCATTATGCAAACAAGAATTTCATAGATGAGTATGGTCAAGATAAGGTAATTGGAAAAAAGTGTTATGAGATTATTTATAATAAAAAATCTCATTGTAGTGGGTCATCAGATGTAACATGTCCTTTAGCAAAATCCATAAGTACTGGCAAGCATATAAGAGTTATCCATAAATTAAATGAAGAAAAAGATGTTCTTATAGAGGTATATCCTTTAGGTCAAGGTTTCTATGGCCTGATCTTGACCGAGCCTACAGGATACCACCATCTCATAAATAAGATCAGATCTGCAGAAGAAAAATTCAAAGTGATCCTTGATACTGCAACAGACGCTATCTTGAGTATAGACAGTAATCATAAAATTATTCTTTTTAACAACGCTGCTGAAAGGATATTTGGTTATAAGAAAGAGGAGATAATAGGAAAAGACTTGAATATACTTATACCTTCCTACTATGGTGACCATGCTGTGTATGTAAAAAGACTCTTGGAAACCAGAAAACCAAAAATAATTGGAAAAACCCTAACCTTTAATGCTAAGAAAAAAGACGGAAGTGAAATTCCCGTAGAGCTTAGTCTGTCATATACAGAATTAAATGGAGAAATTACATTTACTGCCATAATAAGAGACATATCTGAACAAAAACAGATGAAAAGGAAACTGCTTCAGTCAGAAAGATTAGCTGCAGTGGGAAAGGCAGTAGCACATGTTGCTCATGAGATAAAAAATCCTCTCATGATCATTGGAGGCTTTTCCCAGCAGATAAAAAAACATATCTCAGATGAAAAGTCCCGGAAAAAGATAGACATGATCTTAGACGAAGTTTCTCGATTAGAGAGACTAATAGCAAACTTAGGAGATTTTACCAAAGAATACAGGCTTATAAAAAGACCTTCAGATATAAACTCTGTAATAAATGATGTCTTAAAGATGATGAAAGAGATATACCCAAAAGATAAATATAGATTTGTGGCGCATTTGTCTCCCGAAATAGGAGAAATTATGTGTGATCCTGATAAGTTAAAGCAGGTTTTCATAAATATCATAACAAATGCTATTCAGGCAATGGAAAATGGAGGCACAGTAACTGTAACTACACAGAACCTGACAGATGGGGTCGAAATCACCATAGAAGATGAAGGAAAAGGCATGAGTGAGGAGGAATTGCTTCATATATTTGAGCCTTTTTATACTACAAGAGATTCTGGCTCAGGGCTTGGACTTGCTATATCTTATAGAATAATAGAAGCTCACAAAGGAGAGATAAAAGCCATAAGTGAGCCGGGTAAAGGCACAAAATTCATTATAAGACTTCCTTTAGTATAGGAAAAGATTTTCAGGTTAAGGAAAGGAGATTGTTTATGGGATCTGTAGAATGGAAAAAAGTGGGTAACTTTAAGGATATAAATTACTATAAGGCAGAAGGCATAGCAAAGATAGCAATAGACAGACAGGAAAAGCTAAATGCCTTTAGGCCTCTTACTATAAAGGAGATCTCAGAAGCACTAAAAGATGCTCAGGAAGATCCAGACATCGGCGTGATTATCCTGACAGGAGAAGGGAAAAAGGCATTTTGTACAGGTGGAGATCAGACAGTAAGGGGAGACCATGGATATGTGGATGAAGAAGGGGTAAGCAGGCTTAATGTCTTGGACTTGCAAATCCAGATCAGGAGATGTCCCAAACCTGTTATTGCCATGGTAGCAGGATATGCCATTGGAGGGGGAAATGTGCTTCAGGTGGTATGTGACCTGACAATAGCTGCGGATAATGCCATATTTGGACAAACAGGCCCAAAAGTGGGTTCTTTTGATGGAGGCTTTGGTGCATCTTATTTGGCAAGGATAGTTGGACAGAAAAAAGCGCGTGAGATATGGTTCTTGTGTAGACAATACACTGCAAAGGAAGCATTAGAGATGGGACTTGTAAATGCTGTAGTCCCTTTGGAGAAGTTAGAAGAAGAAACAGTAAAATGGGCTAAAGAAATACTTGCTAATTCTCCAACAGCAATTGCCTGCCTTAAGGCTGCCCTAAATGCTGACTGCGATGGTCAAGCAGGACTTCAACAATTAGCCGGACTTTCAACCATGCTCTTTTACATGACTGATGAGGCACAGGAAGGAAGAGATGCATTCCTTGAAAAAAGAAGACCAGAATTCTCAAGGTTCAGGGGGAGACAGCCTTAAAAAGTGGATTTTTGCCATAAGACCACAAACTCTGTTTGCCTCTGTATCTCCTGTTATTATGGGCAGTTCAATGGCTTATGCCGACCATGTATTTCATCTTCCTTCTTCTTTAATGGCATTTTTTGGAGCAATCTTTATTCAGATTGGCACAAATCTGGCGAATGATTATTATGACTTTATTCATGGAGTAGATACAAAAGAAAGGCTTGGCCCTCTTAGAGTGACCCAGCAAGGACTTATAAAACCAGATTTAGTAAAAAAGGGTTTTATGGTAGCATTTCTTTTATCTGCTATATGTGGATTCTACCTTGTAATGAGAGCAGGCTTACCTATTCTCATAATAGGTCTAATCTCCATAGCACTTGGAATAGCATATACTGCTGGACCTATCCCTTTGGGATACATAGGAATTGCAGATCTTTTAGTTATTATATTCTTTGGACCAGTAGCAGTTGCTGGAACATACTATGTACAGGCCCTTTCCATAAAAAAGGATGTAATCTTGATCGGGCTTGCTCCTGGCTTTATTTCCAACGCAATCCTTGTTGTAAACAACCTGAGAGATATAGAAACTGATGCCTGTGCTGGGAAAAAAAGTCTTGCTGTAAGATTTGGAAAGGGTTTTGCAAGAGCTGAATATCTAATCTCTTTAATAATAGCTTTTCTTGTGCCTCTTTTTTTCTTATCAAAAAGTCATCGTTTTCATTTGCTGTGCTGGATTTCATTTCTAATTGTTATTCCCTATGTAAAAGTGCTCTGGCAAAAACCAAGTCCTCTTTATAATCAGCTTCTAAAAAAGACAGCCCTTCTTCTTTTTGTTTACTCTCTTCTGTTTTCAGCCGGATGGATTCTGAAATGAAAATAAAATTATACCATTACAAAATCCCTCTTTCTCTTCCCGTAACTTCCAGTGCTTCTTATACAAGAGAGGGATTGATTCTATTTTTGCAGGACAAAAGCGGATCCTATGGGATAGGAGAAATAGCACCTTTAGAAAATTTAAGCAAAGAAACTATCAGAGATTGTATTAAGCAGGTAAAAGCAATCTCAGGGATTATAGAGAAGCAGAATATAGAAGATATTTCCAGCAAATGTTATCCAAGTGTAAGATTTGGTTTGGAGCTTGCTGCGCTAAGTTTAGAAGCAAATAAAAAAGAAAAAAGTCTATTTGAGCTATTAAACAAAAACAATGATTATTGTGAAGATAAAAGAGTAAGATTAAATGCGCTTTTGACAAGGCAAAATATACACGAGTTAGAAAAACTTTTAGAATTGGGCTACAGCTCTTTTAAGATCAAAATAAGGGCTGAAGAAGACTTGAAATTAGTCAAACAGGCAAGATATAGCGGGGGATGGGATATAGAGCTTAGGTTAGATGCAAACAGATCTTTTTCCTTAGATGAAGGTATAAGATTCGGAAAAAAAGTTTATCCGCTTCAGATAGCTTATATAGAGGATCCTGTAACAACAGGTCTAAAGAAATTTTTTGATCAGACAGGGATAGACATCGGAATAGATCAGGGAATAGAGTTCAAAGAGGTGAGATATGGAATGCATATAAAGGCATGGATAATAAAACCCGGCATCGTAGGAGGAATAAAAGAAACTATCGCCCTTATAAAAGAGGCGTTAAGCTTGGGAATACTTCCTATCTTAAGCAACCCTTTCTATTCCGGTGTGGGAGTAAGCGCTCTTATTTGCCTTTCGTCTGCATTTGTAGATAAAGACATAGCCATGGGTTTTGATCCATACAGGTGGATAAAAGAGGATATATTGGAGGAGCCTCTGGAAATAAAAGAGGGTAGTTTTTTTCTAAAAGAGGTATTAAAAAAGATGCTCAAGATAAATATGAAAAATTTGAATTTGGTATTTTCTAATTGAACATGGCAGTTTATAGAAAGAACAAGGGGCTGTATCCCTGCTTTTCAAAGTAGGGATACAGCCCGAAACTGTTGACTTTGAATCAGCAATAGCATACCATAAGACTATGAGAGAAGCTAAACACATCAAAGGTTGTGTCTATCACACAGCATACCATATATCCTGGATACCAAAATACAGAAAATCAATTTTGGTTGCAGAATAGAAAGGCCATATTGAGGAAAAAACTCAAAAAGATAGTGAAACTCCAAGGCAGACTTGACAGCCTAAAAAACAAAGAGAACAACCTACGAGACCTGTGAATCATGTTCAAACTACTACCACACGGAGATGTTAACGGAGCAAGGAATATACTTAGGAAATTCAAAAAGAATTGGTTTGACCTTAGCCTATGACTTTAGTCATAGGTAGTTC
>JAMOPX010000046.1 GCA_027064285.1 Desulfobacterales bacterium
AACTATTTGATTATTTTCAAAGTATGACACTGCCTGCGCAGGTAAGAATCTCTATGGCATGTTGTTTGAATATGTGCGGAGCTGTGCACTGCTCTGATATTGCTCTTCTTGGATATCATAGAAAGCCACCAATGGTAGATGATGAGGTATTAGAGGCAAATTGTGAGATTCCTCTTGTTATTGCTGCTTGTCCTCTTGGTGCTATTTCTCCTTCAAAGACACCTGATGGAAAAAAGACTGTTAAGATAAAGAAAGAAAGATGTATGTTCTGTGGAAATTGTTATACAATGTGTATGGCACTTCCGCTTGCTGATAAAGAAGGAGATTGTGTGGTTATATTGGCAGGTGGTAAAGTTTCTAACAGGATTAATCCTCCAAAGTTTTCAAAGGTGGTAGTACCTGCACTTCCTAACAATTTTCCAAGATATCCAGAGGTGTGCGAGACAGTGAAAAAGATACTTGAGGCCTATGCAAAAGATGCTCGTAAGTATGAAAGAATTGGAGACTGGGCAGAAAGAATTGGATGGGAAAAATTCTTTGAAAAATGCGGACTGGAGTTTACTGAGCATCTAATTGATGACTACAGACTCCAGTACGATACCTATAGAACTACTACACAGTTTAAGTTTACAGAACCTGCCTGGGAAGTTTCAAAGGCAGTGGATGGAATTTAATAAAAGTAGAAAAGGGGTGATAAAAAAATGAAAGAAGAAATAAAAAAAGCTATATTGGAATTTGCGGAAAAGAGTAAAAAGACAAAGTTTTATTTTAAAGATATGGAAAAGGCGGTTCACCAGTCAATTCCAGATGCAAAGAGTAGGGATATAAAAAAGGCAGCTACTGAGCTTATAAATGAAGGGAAATTAATTTATTTCTCTACTGGAAGCACAACTATGTATGGCCTTAAAGGTAGAGGTCAAACAGAGGATCATTAATAAAAACTGAAAAAATAAGGCCACCCCTCATATAGGAGGGGTGGTTTTTTTATTAAGGGGGAGAAATATGAAGAAAATGCCTCAAGATGCAGAAAGCTTTATAGAAGAACAAAAAAGAAGGCTTATGGAAAATCCAGAATGTGCTACTTCCAGCTATAACTTGGGAGTAGCATTAATGGAGCAGGGCAGATATGATGAAGCATTAGAGGCCTTTAGAGATGCAGTAGAGAATAGTGGCAGAATGTTTGAGGGATGGGTAAATATCGGGTACATATATTACCTGAAAGGTGATTTAGAGATGGTGGTAGAGGCAAATAAGAGAGCTATTGAGGTGGAACCAAGATATGCGCGTGGATATGCAAATATGGGTTTTGCTTATCTGCAAATGGGAAAGTCAGATGAGGCAATCTCTGCTCTTAAAAAGGCAATTGAGTTGAATCCAAAGATAGTTCAGGCATGGAGTAATTTAGTAAGTGCATATTTGCAGAAGGACATGGTTAAAGAGGCAATTGAAACTGGAGAAAAGCTTGTAGAGATAGCACCAGATTTTCCACTTGGGCACAATAATCTGGCTGTAGCCTATTATTCTGATGAACAGTATGAAAAGGCAATAGAGCATTTAGATAAGGCCATTGAATTGGGTTTTAAACCTCATCCTGCTTTTGTAAAAGAACTTGAAAGGTACAAGAAGTAATGGATATAAAAAAATTTTCTTACTTATTTGATCCCTATGAGCAACTTGTCAGAGAAGCTGATCGTGCTTTTCAGGAAATAAAGGAAAAATATCCAGAGTATGTGAAATGTAAAATTCAGTGTTCTGACTGTTGCTATGCTATATTTGGCCTATTTCTTATAGAGGCATTTTTCTTAAGATATGACTTTGAAAATTTGGATAAAGGAATAAAGGAAAAAGCATTAGAAAGAGCAAAACAGGCAGATGAGGAGTTAGGTAAGATTCAGAAAAGATTAAAGGACTTTAAAGATGATCCTCACATGCTCAACTATATATTGGCAAGAGGAAGGATAAGATGCCCTCTTCTCTCAGAAGAAAATAAATGCATACTTTATCCTTATCGACCTATAACCTGCAGGGTATATGGAGTGCCAATCTTGATAAGAGGGAATCTGAGGGTATGTTACAAGTCAGGTTTTAAAAAAGGAGAAAAATACACTGCATACAACTTGGATAATACCTATAAAGAACTCTACTCTTTGTCTAAGGAACTGATAAAGGTGGCTGGAGCAAAAGACGATTCGAATGCCTCTCTTATGATTTCTGTATCAAAGGCAATAAGTACGCCTATGGAAAAGATTGCTATAGGAGATGTGTTTTAAGATTTCATAATGCCTTCATAGCAGAGGATACAAGTTCATCAATAGTGCTTATTTTTATTTCTCCGTTTTCATAGAGAGAGATTTTATGCATATCACCTTTTAATTTGGCAATATCTTCTTTCAGTTCTGATGCCCCAAGTTTTTGTAAAAGAAGTATGGTATATCCTCTTACTTCTGGATTCTTGTCTTTGAGAAACTTTAAAAGATAGAATGCTCTTGCCCTTAAGAGTTCAGGTCTTACTTCAGAAATTCTTGATAATGCCATAATAGCCTTTGCCCTTCTTGACTCCTCAGCCAAGAGTTGCCAGATATACGGCACATATTTTTCATATAGTTGAGGAGCATTATATATGATTTCGGCGATCGCCTCAAAGGCACCTAAAGGAAAAGCAGCAGAATCTACAATAGAGTACAATAAAGTCTGAATAAGACGTCCTACCTTTTGTGGTTCTTTTCTACTTATTATTCCGCAAACCTTTCCAAGTGCTTCTGCAGCACGGGCCCTTATTAAGGGGTCTGCAGAATAAAGTAGCCTTTGGAGATAATGAACAAGCTTTTTGTCCTTTCCTGCTCTTTCTATTATAGGCACAAGCTTGTAAGATGATATAAGTTCCTCCACTTTTTGTTTGGATAGGCTTGTAAGTAGAGCAGATTCTGTAAGAGATTTTTTTTGTTTCTGGAGGTCGTTTTTTCTTTCAAATGGAAGTGGACTATGTAGCCTCACAAAATACAAAGCCCCTGCTATACGCCTATTTTCAAGCACACCACTTGGAACAATGAAGTGGTTTACAAGATCATAATTTTCCATTACATTTGTTATAAAATCTTTATCTTCTGAAAGTTCCCAGGCTCTATCCCAGTCATTATTACATGCCATTACAAGAGCTTCGATGAAAGCTGTGCCCAGATTTTTTCCACTTTCGTCACATGCATAAACAGCACCGCATTTACACCTTCCAAGTACTATATCAGGATCATTTCCTAAGATCTCAGGTCTTTCTATTTCCTGGCCACAAAAAGGACAGATAGGTATTTGAATCAGCTCTTTTGTCATTTAAGTTCCACCTCTCTGGATTCTGGATCATATTCAAAATCAATAACTTCAAATCCATCTCCTTTTGATCTGAAGATAATATTCCAATTCTTATATTCTTCTCCTGCAAAAGCACAATTTAATACTCCTATTCTTCCGACCATCTTCATCATAGTTTTTGATGTTATTTCCTCTTCAAATTTATCTATTATAATAGCCTTATCCTCTTCTGTGAGTTCTTTCTTCACCATAATTAATCTTTTGTTGGTCCTGGTAAATCTAATGTATAACACGAACCACCAGCGCAAGATCTTTGGGTTAACTTGGGTTTTTTTGCATTACTGGGAAGTCCCATTATATAGTTTGTTTTGCTTACTACCCTTTCTACTGTTTCAAAGCCACAATGAGGGCAACTCAAATTTATACTTTCTTCTTTTGACATGAACAGCTTCTCAAAAACCATTCCACACCTTAGACATCTAAACTCATAGATAGGCATTTTAAACCTGGTTAACAAAACTGCACATTAGTGCAGCTTTGGGTGGGGTATTTGTATTCCGCCTTTTCAGGATGGCCAGCCCCACCTGGCGGTTTTTGGCCATCCATAGCCCCTGCACCAGGTGCAGGAACT
>JAMOPX010000047.1 GCA_027064285.1 Desulfobacterales bacterium
GAAAATGAATGAAAAAATATTAATAGTAGACGATAGTGTTATTAACAGAAAATTACTCTTTAATATTTTAAAAAAAGAGGGTTATCAACTTTTGGAAGCTAAAAATGGTGAAGAAGCGATAAATATAGCTCTTAATGAACTGCCAGACCTTATTCTTTTAGATATTATAATGCCTAAGAAAGACGGCTTCCAAGTATGTGTTGAACTAAAAAGAAATCCTGCTACAAAAAATATTCCTATTATATTTCTTTCTGCTAAAACTGATGTAGAAGATAAAGTAAAAGGGTTAGAGTTAGGAGCTTCTGATTATATTACCAAGCCATTTGAAAAGATAGAGATAGTTGCTCGCGTAAGAACTCACTTAAAGATATATAATCTAACTAAACAACTTATAAAAGCTCGTAATGAACTTTTGGAAAAACAGAGGCAAATTGAGGAAGATCTAGAAGCAGCTGCAGAAATTCAGAAGTCTTTATTGCCCTCTTCTTTGTTCCCCAATAAATATATAGAAGCTGCGTGGAGATTTATGCCGTGTGAAAAAGTTGGAGGAGATATATTTAATCTTTTCAGTTTAGATGAGAATCATTGGGCTATTTACATATTAGATGTAAGTGGTCATGGAGTCCCTTCTGCTATGATTTCAGTTTCTGTATCCCAGCTGATGAGACCTCAGCTGGGTTTTATAGTAAAAAGATCTATTAAGCCACCTCCTTATTATGAACTAGTTCCTCCATCAGAGGTGCTTATGAATCTTGATCAACAGTTTTTGTTTGAGCGTTTTGATCGGTTTTTTACTATTAGTTATCTATTGTTGAATATAAATACTGGAGTTGTAAGATATAGCAGTGCTGGTCATCCTCCTCCAATTCTATTGCGAAAGGATGGAACTATAGAATTTTTGAAAGAAGGAGGTCCTATTATTGGACTTGGGAGCTCTATTCCTTTTGAAGAAGGAAAGAAAAAATTAGAAAAAGGTGATAAATTATTTCTTTATACAGACGGAATTATTGAATATCAAAATAAGGTAGGAGATTTTTTTGGTGAAAAACGTTTTTGTGAAAAGCTGGTAAATCTTATAGATAAACCTGTATCTATTATTGTAGAAGATATAATAAACTCTTTAATGGAATTTGGAAACAATAACAAACCACAGGATGACATTACTCTATTGGGTTTAGAGTTTAAAGGGATATTATCGTGAAATGTAAGACAATTTCACTTATTATAGACAGTGATATAGAATATATTCCATTAATTGGACCAATAGTGAATAAGCTATGTTCTACTATTTCCTTTTCAAACTCGGACTCATATAAGATTGAATTGTGTGTAGTAGAGGCAGTTACTAATTGTATCAAACATGCATATAACAATAGTCGTGGTCATAATATAGAGATAATATTTGAGATCTATCCAAAGGAGCTTATTATAAGAGTTTGTAGCTATGGAAAAAAGATGGGAAAAAAAGAACAAAATTTTTTAAAAGCAGAGAAAGTCGAATTTGAAGATATTGATGACATCAATAAAATTCCAGATAGTGGTAGAGGACTTATGATTATTAAAAGCATCATGGATCACGTAACATATGAAAGTAAGGAAGGAAAAAATTGTTTGGTTATGATAAAGAAACTACCATTTCCATGACCAGGATATTGAAATATATCCACTTTTAAACTTTCCAGTTCCTGGCCCCCTTTTTCTCCAGGGATAACGATTGCCGGCATAATTACTATACTGAATAGCTATAGTTCCAGGATGCCAATCAAAATAGCCAAATGAATATGTATAATCTGGATCCCAAGGTTGCTGTTGTTCAGGATGAGGATAATAATAGTAGGTAACAGTTATATACCACCATTTATAGATGGTATATTTTAAGGTAATACTAAAGGTCTCTTTCCAGTGTTTTTTAGATAATGTGGCTAAATCAAAATATCTGGGTGTAACATTGTAATTGATTGAACCAATAATTCCGCCGGAAGGATGAACAATAAAAAGCTTTTCAATATTTTTTGGAACCGTAAATTTCCAACCAAGAGAAAAAGTGCCCTCTGCAAATCTTGTAAATCTTTCTCCTTTCTGTGTAGGATGGAGCCTGTTTGGACCATAATTAGAATATACAAGACTTAAAGTATAAGGATGCCAGTCATCATAGCCAAAACTGTATGAAAAATCAGGATCCCATGGATTCCTTCCCTTAGGATAATAGTAAAAAGTTGTATTAAAAAACCAATAGCTAATAGGATTATATTTTATAGAAACAGAAGCCACATATTTTTGAAAATTCTTATTTCTTTGTCCTGATACTCCCTTGGCTTCTACAGCCTGAAGAGGGCAAGAAAATCCCAAATTCCCGCTAAAGCCACTTAACAGATTTTTCCATTCGCTTGTATATTGTTTTTTAAAAAGATCTTTTAATGGAAAAGAAAATGAACTCAATATTCCCTTTAGTACTTCATTCTTTTTTTTGTTTTCTTGAGCATATAGATGACGACAAAGTGTTATAAGAGATATCCCTATTAACAAAATCAGGATTTTCCGCTTCATTTTATTAGAACTATTTTTAATAAGCGGTTGCAACAGCCATCTTATTTTTTAACCTAAGTATTGAACTATGGATGGAATTCCATCTTTTCGAGGAGTTTGATTCCATTTTGCAATAAGATAATATTTTTCTGACTCCATTATCCTACATTCATTATCTAAATAATCTTCAGCCTCTTTTGTGTCCATATTTTTTGTTTCATTTACATAGCCAAGTGTGCGGATGTAATAGATAGGTATTAAAGAGTTGAGCAATTCAGTTCGTGGAAACACCTCATCTCTATATGCTACGATATAGTCAAAAAGTATCCTTGCCCAAAGTTCTGCAGGGACTTTTACTTTATCTACATCTTTCTTCTTTATCTCCATAAGCTCATCTAAATTCGGGAGAGCTATAACCGTTTCCCAAATTTTGGTATACTGATCAGCTCCTTCCAGGAAGTTTTTTAAAAGGTTTTCTTTATTTACTGAAACAGCAGGTGGTTCATCTTTAACTCCTAAGCCAAAGCCGAAGATGTTTGTGGGCATACTATACTCAGTATCTTTCCATATATATTCATAATCAATAGCCAAGCTAAACATGGTTCCAATTACTTGATAAAACATCGGCCCGAGATGAGCACTTGGATCTTTTGCTCTGTGGGACTTTGGAGCACCTAAAAAAGTCTGACATACCTTAAAACCTCTCACAATTGCAGTCGTGGTCATCCAGATATCAATTCCAAATTCAAATACATTTTCATTCCATGTCTTTTCAGTGAGATAGGCCCTTGCAAGTTTTCCAGAAAAGGCAAAGTCACCAGCAATTGGCTGTCTAACTCTTAGTCCATAAAGTACTCTGGTCAGAGGATAGGATATATTATTAGTAATGGTTCCATCATATTTATGACGAATGTATATTGGCACTACATAGTCGTGGCCAAGATAAATAGGTTCAGCCAAATATTGTATCCACTGAGGTGTAATGCTTTTAAGATCAGCATCCACCATTATAACAACTTTTGCTCCTAATTCTACTGCTGCTTCAAATAAGTTTCTTATATTCCTGCCTTTTCCCTTAACGCCTGGAGGGGTTGATATGTAAAGCTTAGGAGTTTTTGTAGGAGTTTCCAAAAAAACTTCTTTTGTGCCATCAGGGGAATTATTATCCACATTAATAATTACCTTCTCTTTTTTCCCAAAATACCGATTTAATCCCTCATCTACTACAGAAACAACATATCCAATAGAATCAGCCTCCTTATATGAGGGAATACCTATTACTATTTCAGCCTTTTTAATTTTGTCTGGATTTTCAACAATTCTTTCCATGATTTTTCACCT
>JAMOPX010000048.1 GCA_027064285.1 Desulfobacterales bacterium
AAATCCATTGCTATATAGGGTATGAGTGCAACGATAAACTTTATTTAAAACTTTCATCAGCTATAAAAAACTGTGATGCTTTTAATATGGGTTTTACAAATTTTTTAAATTTAAAAACAAAAATTATGACATTTTTTGAATTATAAATATAAAATGCTGTTTATTAACTTAAACCTTCTTGGAGATAAATGGCTTGCACTTAAAAAACAAAGAATGCAGAATCTTCTTAAAATTACCTCCCCAGATGAAGCACTTTATAGGGAAGTGATGCTTTCTCTTGGTTATCCCAAAAATAAAGTAAATTTTTTAGAACTTGCTTTGATCGTGCCCTATTCTGAAATAAAAAGCCTTAAAGATGGGAATACCATAGAAAAAGCTCTTTTATATAGAGCTGGTTTTATAAATGATAAAAATGAATTGCCAGAAGATTTTGATTTTTCTTTAAGGATGGATAAATCTGTGTGGGAATACAAAGGTATAAGACCTGCCAATTTTCCTGAGAAAAGAATAAAAGGGATAACAGATCTTTTAAAAAAGAGCATTGAAAAAGGTTTAGTTAATTTGGGAGTGTTCACCTAAAGATAGATAAAAATCTTTGCTGATATTGGGCAAAAATTTCAGGATCAGTAAGAGCATGCCATAATTTCATTGATGCATGAACCATTTCTTCCTTTTTAGACACAACTTTCGTTCTACGTGTCCCTTTTGGGATGTATTTATTGCTGGCTTTTTGACAAAGCATATTTCTTTTGCTATTGCTTTCTGCAGGCTTGGAAATGTGGTAAATACGGAAACAGATATGTTTGTTTTTAATTTTAAATATGATTTTTAGGGAGAGAAAATGATTAAACTATACAAATTTGATTTTTCCGTGGAAATGGAAAAAGGTGTTGATATAAAAGATATCACTGGTATAGTTGCAGAAGCAGTTACAAAGGCAAATGTAAAAGATGGTGTTGTTCATGTAACATCTATTGGTTCTACCGGATCTGTCACAACCATCGAGTATGAGCCAGGGGTAATAGAGGACTTAAAAAGGGCTATTAATGAGCTTGCACCTCCAGATAGGTACTATGAGCATGAAAGGGCATGGCATGATGGTAATGGACACAGTCATGTTCAATCAGCCCTTCTTGGTCCATCTGTAAGCATAAGTATAAGAGGTGGCAAACTGGAACTTGGCACATGGCAACAGATTGTATTAATAAATCATGATGTACATCCAAGGCTGAGAAAGGTAAGTTTGACGATTATTGGTACAGATGAAGGATAAAGGGATAATTGTGGAAAAGATAGACCTTGGCAATGGCTTGGAATTATGCCTCTTGGACCACAGCAGAATACTGGCAGGAGACAGATGGCTTGTATCTGTCGAGGCAAGAATAGAGGTCCCTTTAAGCGAGGTATATCTTGACGGAGTAAAAGATGCGGAACACATTCTCAGCATATTGAAAAAAGGATATGGTGAAAAGGTGGATTATTCTTATATTCAAGAAAAACACTTTGTGGATCAAAAGGAAAAAGATTCAATATTTCAGCAGTTTATAAGAAATATAAAGGACAATCTACTTAATTATCTCTCTCATCCTAAGCTTGCCCAAAAGATCCTTTTAGCAAGATATAGAGAACTAAAAAGAAAAGCACCTTGGCTATTCCAATGATTGTTTCCGCTCACAGACCATATTTTGCTCCTTATCCTGGTTTCTTTAAAAAGATTCTTCTCTCAGATATATTTGTTGTGATGGATTCTGTTCAGTTTCCATTGGGAAGGTCTTGGCTTACCAGAAACAGATTTAAGAATGATAAAGGAGTTTACTGGATCAGGATTCCTGTCTGGAAAACAGGAAAAGGCTTACAAAAGATAAATGAGGTGGATATATGTTATGACAGGGGCTGGAAGGAAAAATTGATAAAAGGCCTTAGGATGGCGTATAAAAATGCCCCTTATTTTTCTGATATTATTCAGGTCTGGGAAGATATTTTAGAAGAAGAACCAGAAAAACTGGTTGAGCTTAATTTAAAGCTTATAAGATATGTGCTTGACTATTTAAACATAGATACCAAAATCGTTTTTCTTTCAGAGCTTGAGATTTCAGCTAAGGAACCAGAACTGACAATAGAGATATGCAAGAAGTTAAATGCAGACAGCTTTTTAGCCCAGAAAAGTGCGGAGAAATATTTGCCCTCAGAACTGTTTAAAAAAGAAGATATAAAGTTAATCTTTTTTAAACCAATCCCTTGCATATATCCCCAACTCTGGGGAGAATTTATACCCAATCTCTCGATATTTGATCTGCTATTTAACTGCGGCCCAAAGGGTCCCGAAATTATAAAGGAAAAGGTTTGACATGAAAAACTGGAAAAAAGTGCTGTCTAAGAGCATAACTACTCCTCAACAGTTAGAGAATCTTTTGGGTGTAGAGACCAAAGATATAGAAAGAGTTGTCTCTAAATATCCCATGCGTATAAATCCTTATTATCTTTCTTTGATAAGAGAAAAAGGAGACCCTATATATCTTCAGGCAGTGCCTGATATAAGAGAAATAGAAGATACAAGAGGTGTGGAAGATCCCTTAGCAGAGGAGGAGCTTTCTGTTGCACCGGGTATCGTGCACAAGTATCCTGATAGAGTGCTTTTCTTGGTTTCATATCAGTGTGCAATGTATTGCAGATTCTGTAATAGAAAGAGAAAAGTGGGAAAAACAGGGGTAAATTGGAAACTGATAAAAGAGGGAATTAGCTATATAAAAGCTAATAAACAGATAAAAGAGGTGCTTATGTCTGGAGGAGATCCTTTGCTCTTAGAAGACAAGATTCTCTTCCAGATCTTAAGTGAACTCAGAGAAATATCTCACTTAGAGATCATAAGAATAGGAACCAGAGTGCCGTGTACATTTCCTTATAGAGTCACTAAAAGGCTGGCTAACATGCTTAAACGATTTCATCCTCTTTATGTAATAACCCATTTTAATCATCCTAAGGAGATTACTCCTCAATCAGAGATGGCCTGTAGCATTCTTGCAAATGCGGGAATCCCTCTTTTCTGCCAAACCGTGCTTTTAAAAGGGGTAAATGACGATGCAGACACAATAAAGAAATTGATGAGAGCCCTTTTAAGGATAAGGGTTAAACCTTACTACCTTTTTTACCCGGACTATGTCAAAGGAACAGCCCATTTTTGGGTTCCTGTAGAAAAGGGACTGGAAATAATGAGAAGTATGTATGGATGGGTGTCTGGATTGTGTATCCCATTTTTTGCTATAGACTTAAACAAAGGAGGGGGAAAGGTTCCTCTTTTCCCAAATTACATAGAAAAAAGAGAAAAGAATAAGTGGCTTATAAAAAATTATAAAGGAGAAGTGTTTGAGTTCCCATTGGTTTAATCACTGACCTTACGCAAAAGTTTTTATCTCATGATGGAGGGATAACAGCGAATGGGGTATTGGGGCAAAAAGGTTTTTCGTCTGCTCCGAGTCTATCGGGCTGGTCTCTTCTGTGACTTATCTGCGAGGGATACCTGCCCCCTCCGCATTCCCATCACTCAACTGTTAAACAATAATGCTTACCAAAGGGCTTGGATGTCTGGTAAAGGACTATGCCTGTTTTGGAGAGACTTGAGTGATGGGCTGCGGTTTTCCCCCACAGATAAGCCACGAAGAGACAGCGCCTTTTCGACAGTCACATCCGAAAAACCCCCTTGCCCTTATTCCACTTTCAATCTTATCCCCATACTGCATACAGATAAGACAGAAACTTTTGCGTAAGGTCAGTTAATGACAATATAAAAAAAGGAGAAAGCCATGAAACTGAAACTAAAGCAAGGAGATTGCCTCTTAATAGTAGATATG
>JAMOPX010000049.1 GCA_027064285.1 Desulfobacterales bacterium
GTCTAAAGAGGTTTTTGATGGAAAATGGTATAAAAGTAAGAATAAAATGGTAAAAAGGGAGGGAGTAGGATATGGCAAAGATATTAGTAGTAGATGACGAAGAGCACATACGCTATCTTTATTCAGAAGAATTGTCAGAAGCTGGATATGAAGTGGTTACACACGACAGGGGAGATGGAATATTAGAAAAGATAGAAGAGGAAAAGCCTGACCTAATAGTGTTAGACATAAAAATGGGAGAATACAATGGCTTAGATATATTGCAGCACATAAGAAACAAATACTATGACCTGCCTGTTATTCTCTGCACTGCTTACGATACCTTTAAGGAAGACATAAAATCTATAGCGGCAGACTTTTATGTTATAAAATCATTTGACCTTACTGACTTAAAAAATAAGATAGCTATGGCTCTTGAAGCAACCAAATCTGAAGAAGCTTAATTCCCCTGCCCTTCTTTCAAGAGCAGGGGAAAAGGTATTATCTTAAGCTTAATAGCACATACCTTGTATATTCTCCATTATACACCAACAGCAAAACCTTTCCTGTCTTTTTGGACCTGGCAAGTGCTTTAAAGAATTGCTTTGTATTTCTTACAGGTATTCTATTTACCTCCATGATAAGCATTCCTGGTTCAAGACCCGCCTGTTCTGCTGGACTTCCAGGGGCAACTTGAGATATAAGAACTCCTTTCTCATTAGTGTAGCCAAACTGCTCAGCAAGGTCTTTTGTAAGGTTTTGGACACTAAAACCCAGTTTTTTCAATATCTCTGTCTTTGAAGAGAGTGCAAGGGTAGCTTTCTTAAGATTCCCTAAGGCCACCTTAAACTCTTTTCTCTTTCCTTTTCTTATCACCACAACTTTCACTTTTGTTCCAGGTGGAGTAAGTGCTACCATATTTCTAAATTCACTCACATTTGTTACTTTCTTTCCGTTGAATTCTATTACTACATCTCCCCTTTTAAGACCTGCTTTTTGGGCAGGAGAACCAGCTATTACATCAGATATAAGGACCCCTCCTTGATCCTCTTTTAATCCAAAAGATTTCCTTAGCTCCGAGGTCATCTCTTGAATCATTACTCCTAAGTAACCCCTTGTAACCTCTCCTTTTTCTATAAGCTGCTTTTCAATTGCCTTTACCATATTTATTGGAATTGCAAATCCTATTCCCATATAACCACCACTCTTTGAAAATATAGCTGTATTAACTCCTACTACCTCTCCTCTTATGTTTATAAGAGGTCCTCCAGAGTTTCCGGGATTAATAGCAGCATCGGTCTGAATAAAATCTTCATAGTCAGTTATTCCGACATTACTCCTTCCTTTGGCACTTACTACCCCCACAGTAACTGTATATGAAAGACCAAATGGATTTCCTATGGCCATTACTATCTCTCCTACCTTCAGATTATCTGAATCTCCCAAGGGAAGAACAGGAAGGTGGTCAGCATCTATCTTGAGTAAGGCAATATCTGTATTAGGATCAGTTCCTATTATCTTTGCCTTGAACTCTCGCTTATCGTATAGTCTTACCGTGATCTTGTCTGCCCCGCTTACTACATGGTTGTTGGTAAGAATATAGCCATTATGAGAGATTATAAATCCGGATCCCAAACCCTTTTCTTTGTATTCTCGGGGTTGCTTTGGAAATGGAAAAAATGGACCAAAAAAATGTCTAAAAAAAGGATCTCCACCAAAAAAATCAAAAGGGGTTGTTTCTACTTTTACCTTTTTTTCTACTTTGATAAAGACAACCGCAGGGATAGCATTTTCTGCTATTTCAGAAAATGCCTTAGATACCTTTCTGAGCAAAAGCACATCTTCATCTAAATCTATCTTGGCCTCTGCCGGCAGGACAGAGACCAAGATCATAACCATCATAAAAGAAAGCCAGAAGAATCTCTTTACCTTAGGACTTAGCTTGTGCATATCTTTCTTCTCCTTCCTCTAAGCTATTTTCCGCTGTGATATGAAGCTTGCCATCTACCAAATCCACTTTTATGGTTGCACCATCCATTGCCTGGCCTGAAATTATCAATTTTGCAATTGGAGTCTCTATTTCTCTCTGGATAAACCTTCTTAAAGGCCTTGCTCCATATACAGGATCATATCCAGATTCCGCAATAAATCTACGGGCTTGATTACTTATTTCTATTTTCATACGCCTTTCTTCTAATCTTTTGGCAAGATCTTTTATAAGAAGTAGCACTATCTTTTCTACCTCGTCAAGGGTAAGTGGTTTAAACATGACTATTTCATCAACTCGGTTCAAAAATTCCGGTTTAAAATGCCTTCTTAACTCTTGCATCACCTGTTCTCTCACATGAGGTCTTATTTCTCCTTTATCTGTTACTCCTTCTAAAAGATAATGAGACCCTATGTTACTCGTCATAATGATTATGGTGTTTCTGAAATTTACAGTTCTTCCATGTCCATCTGTAAGCCTTCCATCATCAAATATCTGCAAGAGTATGTTAAAAACATCAGGATGAGCCTTTTCTATTTCATCAAAAAGTATAACAGAGTATGGTTTTCTTCTAACAGCTTCTGTGAGCTGTCCCCCTTCTTCATAACCTACATAGCCTGGAGGAGCACCTATGAGTCGAGATACAGTGTGCTTTTCCATATATTCTGTCATATCTATCCTTATAAGGTTTTCTTCAGTATCAAAAATGGCTTCTGTCAATGTTTTTGCAAGCTCTGTTTTTCCAACTCCTGTAGGACCTAAGAATAAGAATGTACCTATGGGCCTTCTTGGATCTTTTATCCCTGCTCTTGCCCTTATAACAGCATCTGCCACAAGCCTTACTGCTTCATCCTGTCCAACTATCCTCTGATGTAATATCTCTTCTAATTTCATTATCTTTTCTCTTTCTGATTCCATAAGCTTAGCTACAGGAATTCCTGTCCATCTGGATACTATTTCAGCAATCTCTTCTTCTGTAACCTCTTCTCTTAGCAGCCTTTTTCCAGATTTTTCAAGCTTTTCCTCTTCTTCGCGAAGCTGTTTTTCCAGCTCCACAAGCTTTCCATATTTTAGTTCTGCTACTTTGTTAAGATCATACTGTCTTTCTGCAACTTCTATCTCATGTCTTATCTTTTCGATCTCCTCTCTGAGGGCCTGAATCCTTTTGATCATCTCCTTTTCCTTTTCCCACTGAGCCCTCATTACTTCTGCTTTTTCACGAAGTTCGGCAAGCTCCTTTTGGATATATTTAAGCCTCTCTTGACTGGCCCTGTCCTTTTCTTTTTTGAGAGCTGCTTCTTCTATTTCAAGTTGCATTATCCTGCGGGTGATCTCATCCAGTTCTGTTGGCATTGAGTCAATCTCTGTCCTTACCATTGCACATGCTTCATCTACCAAGTCTATTGCTTTGTCAGGAAGATATCTGTCTGTAATATAGCGGTGAGAAAGAACTGCTGCTGCCACAAGGGCATTATCCGCAATCCTTACTCCATGATGCACCTCATATCTTTCTTTTAGACCTCTTAATATAGAGATAGTATCCTCAACAGATGGTTCTTCTACAAGGACAGGCTGAAATCTTCTTTCCAAAGCAGGATCTTTTTCTATGTATTTCCTGTACTCATCCAGTGTGGTAGCACCTATACAGTGTAGTTCACCTCTTGCAAGCATGGGCTTTAGCATATTCCCTGCGTCAATTGCACCTTCAGCCTTACCAGCTCCAACAATGGTATGAAGCTCATCTATAAAGAGTATAATCCTGCCTTCTGATGCTTTTATCTCTTGAAGCACAGCCTTAAGTCTTTCTTCGAATTCACCTCTGTATTTTGCACCTGCAATAAGAGCTCCCATATCCAAAGCAAAGATAGTCTTGTCTTTCAAACCCTCTGGCACATCTCCTCTTACTATCCTGTGGGCAAGACCTTCTACTATTGCTGTTTTTCCAACTCCTGGTTCTCCTATGAGCACAGGATTGTTTTTGGTCTTTCTACTTAAGATTCTTATTACTCTTCTTATCTCGCTATCCCTTCCTATTACTGGGTCCAGTTTTCCTGCTCTTGCTTCCTCTACCAGATCCCTTCCGTACTTCTTTAGTGCCTCATAGGTTGCTTCTGGTTCAGGACTGGTTACCCTTTGATGTCCTCTCACTTCTGTAAGAACATTCAGAATGGTATCCTTAGTTATGCCAAATTCTTGAAGTATTTTCCCTGTTGGAGTGCTTGACCCCTCTTCTGCAAAGGCAAGCAAAAGATGTTCTACAGAAACATATTCGTCCCGTAGATTTTTTGCCTGTTCCTGAGCATTTAGAAGAAGTTTGTTTAGCCTCTGGGTTATATAGATTTTACCTGCTTCAGTACCAGGGCCAGTAACCCTGGGTTTTTTTTCAAGTTCCTGAACAACCCTCTCTTTTATCTGGGCTACAGGAGCGCCTATCTTTTCTATGATTCTTGGAACAAGTCCGTTTTCCTGCTCCAAAAGTGCAAGAAACAAATGCTCTCCATCCACTTCTTGATGGCTATATCTTATTGCTATAGCCTGAGCAGATTGAAGAGCCTCCTGAGATTTTATTGTGAATTTACTTATATCCATTTTTTACTCCTCCTTCTTATTTATTTTTATTTGTTTTTTATGTGAGTAGACTTTCAAGCTCTTTTATGCGGGCTTCCAGCTCTTCTATTTTTGATAAAAGCTCCAATACAAGCCCTATCCCTGCAAAATTTATTTCCAAGTCATGATGAAGTCTCATAATCTTCTGAATTAAAGGAAGAACTTCCTTGTTGAATATCCACTCTTCTGTTTGAGGGTCCTTGCCTATGGGGTCTATTAAACCAAGATAAACAAATTTTTCTATCAGATCTGCCTGAAGGCCAGTTATTCTTACCACCTGAGTTAAAGTTAAGTTTTTTAAATTTATATTCAAGGGATTGTATATAATTGGATATTTTTTCTCCAATCGCATCAGTATGCTCCTCCGATCCTTGGATTAAAGCGAGAGATCTTTCGCAATTCCTCAAAAAGCTCTTTTTCTTTTGGGCTTAAACTTTTAGGCACTACTATCTTAACTACTGCATACAGATCTCCTGGTTCTCCCTTAGGATTAGGCATTCCTTTTCCCTTTATTCGTAGCTTCTGACCTGATTGAATACCAGGTGGTATATTCACGCTAATAGGTCCTGAAAGCGTATTTATCGTGACCTTTCCTCCAAGAGCTGCCTCCCATGGAGTAATTGGAAGATCTATGTAAAGATCTCGACCTTTTAATCTGAATACAGGATGAGGCTCTATCTCCACCTTTAGGTATAAATCTCCTCTTTCTCCACCATCTATTCCCTCTCCTCCCTGTCCTGCAAGCCTTATCTTTTGTCCTGGAAGAACGCCAGGTGGAATTTTTACTTGATATTCTTTTTCTTTTAAAATCGGTCTTCCATCAGGGCCTATCTCCTGCGTCTGTATTGTAATATTTTTTGTACCTCCTCTATAAGCATCCTCTAAGGAGATCTTTATAGTAGCTTCATAGTCCCTTCCTCTTTGAGGCATTCGAAAGCCAAAGCCTTCAAATCCTTCATGCTCACGATGAGTTCTGGCTCTTTTACCGAATCCTCCGGAACCAAAAAGTGCTTCAAAGAAATCGCTAAATCCATCTGCTCCAGAACCAGTCCAATAGTAGGTTCTTCTGGTCCCAAATGGTCCTTCTTCATACTCCACATGAAAATCCCACCCTGGAGGAGGACTAAAATCCTGTCCATGCTCCCATGATGTTCCCAATTGATCATACTTCTTTCGCTTCTCAGGATCTCTCAGGACTTCATAAGCTTCATTTATCTCTTTAAACTTTTCTTCTGCATCAGCAGACTTGTTTACATCTGGATGATATTTTCTGGCGAGTTTTCTATAGGCCCTTTGGATCTCTTCCTGGGTGGCATCCCTTGAGACTCCAAGAATTTTATAATAATCTTTGTATTTCACTTTTTAACCCCTTATGTTTTATAATACATCACTTTTCAAAAAATAATCATAATATTTTCAATGTCAAAGGAGGCTTTCAAAAAATATTTCGGACAGCCTCATGTCAAACAGAAAGATTGCATAATGCTGCCATATTCTTAACTGACCTTACGCAAAAGTTTCTGTCTTATCTGTATGCAGTACAGGGGTAAGAATAGTCCTTTACCAGACATCCAAGCCCATAGGTAAGCATATTTGATTAACAGTTGAGTGACGGGAATGCGGAGGGGCAGATATCAAGAGTATTTCTAAAAAAGTAGAAAATGAACATTCTCTATCTCTTATTTTCCCAAACAAAACTGACTGAATATCCTTTCCAGTATATCCTCAGTGGTTACTTCTCCCGTAATCTGACCAAGACTATCCAAGGCGCTCCTTATTTCAAATGCGATTAAATCAATACCACTATCTTTTTTCAGCAGAGTTAAGGCATCTTTTAGAGAATCAAGACATGATTCAAGTGCCTCTTTATGTCTTAAATTGGGTGCTATACTTGATTCTAAAAGCTCTTTTTCTCCCTTTATAGCCATATCAAAGATGGTATTCTTCAGCTTTTCAAGACCCTCTCCGGTAAGAGCAGAGATCTTGACCATCGGGAATCCATAAGAGATCAGCTTATTCAGCCCCTGCTCACTTAAACCAGAAGGCAAGTCTATTTTATTAAGCACAACTACAGAAGACTTATCTTTACACATCTCTATTATTTCCAGATCCTCTTTGCTAATTCCCTGGCTTTGATCTATAACTATCAGGACAAGATCTGCTTCCTCTAACCTTTTTTTGGCAAAAGAGATCCCCTTTTTTTCTACCTCATCCGAGACATCTCTCATACCTGCTGTATCCACAAGCTTAAGAGGCAGGCCATTTATCAGGATGCTACTCTCTATAATATCTCTGGTAGTTCCCGGAATAGGACTAACTATTGCTCTTTCTTCATCTAAAAGCCTGTTTAAAAGACTTGATTTTCCAGCATTTACTCTTCCCACTATTATGGTATTTATGCCATCTATCCACACTCTTTTTTGCTTATGTAACCTTACAATAGCCTCTATATCAGATATAAGCCCCTGTAATTCAGAAATCAGATCATCCTTAAAAATAAAGGCCTCTTCCTCCTCTGGAAAATCTATAACAACCTCCACATGAGCCAACAGATCTGCTATTCTTTGTTTTAACAGATTTATCTTATCTCTTAAAGTTCCTTTAAGCTGTTGAGATGCTAAATAAAGCCCTGTTTCTGACTGCGCATTTACCAAATCTACTATTGCCTCTGCCTGAGTAAGATCTATCCTACCATTTAAAAATGCCCTTAGTGTAAACTCTCCTGGTTTTGCAAGCCTTGCCCCTTGAAAAAGCACCAAATCTAAGATCTTGGAAAGGACCATATATCCACTGTGAGAATTGATCTCCACCACATCCTCTCTTGTATAAGAGTGAGGAGACCTCATGTAGCATAAAAGCACTTCGTCTACAATCTTTTGTGTTTTTGGATCCAGCACATTTCCCAAGTAAAGTTTATGACTCTCCCACTTCTTTATCCCTTTTTTGGGTTTAAAGATATTTTTTGCAATAGGAAGGGAAAGAGGACCACTTATCCTTATTATTCCAATACCAGCCTTTCCAATTGGAGTTGAAATAGCTGCAATAGTATCCTCAGTGAACATTTTCTCCTTTTGTTTTTGGTATAATAACAATCTTTCTTAAACTTCCTTCTCCCTGGCTTCTTGTCTCAATTGAATTATCATTTCTCAAGGTAACATGGATTATTCTTCTGTCTCTTGCACTTAACGGCTCAGTAGTTATGGCCTTTCCTGTTCTCTTAGCCTTTTCTGCCATGGAAATAGCCAGCTTTCGCAAGTACTCTTTTCTTCTTTCCCTGTAGTTCTGAATATCCAGTACAATCTGAACATTTTTTTGGAGTTTTTTATTTATAATCCTGTTTACTATAAACTCCAAGGCATCTAAGGTCTTACCACCTTTTCCAATAAGGATACCAGGATTATCCCCTCCCTCTACTTTAAGCAAAACCCCTTTTTCCAAATTCTCTGATTTTATCCGCATATTTTCTAATTGAAAAAATCTAAATATATCTTCAAGGGCATTTTTAGCGATCGAAATTATGTCTTCAGCAGATCCTCTTTTCTTAACTTTTACCATAATCTTGCTCTTTCTTCCTCCTACTATACCAAATATACCGGAAGATCCTTGATCTAACACTTCAATCTCTAACTCTTCTCTGGAAAGATTCAACTCTTTACATGCCTTTTCAATAGCTTCTTCCTTTGTTTTTCCCTCAAATATAAATGTCTCAAGTTCCATATACCAAACCTCCTCTATCTCAGGTTGTTCTCTCTTAAACCCTGTACTGCTGAATAATAGACAAAATATTATTTACTAACCAGTAAAGCACAAGACCTGAAGGAAAGTTAATAAACATAACAGTAAAAATAACAGGCAAAAGCATCATCATCTTTGCTTGGGAAGGATCCCCTGGCTGAGGACTCATCTTCTGCTGTATATACATAGTAGCACCCATAAGCAGAGTAAGCACAGGAATGCCATAAGGGGGTGACATAAAGGGTACATGAAAAGAAAACCTGAACAATCTATCTGGAGCTGAAAGATCATTTATCCACAAAATAAAAGGAGCATGTCTTAGTTCTATTGCGTCACACAGCACCCTGTACAGAGCAAAAAACACAGGAATCTGAACTATTATTGGAAGACATCCACTAAATGGATTCACCTTATATGTCCTGTACAGGTTCATCATTTCTTTATTGAGTCGCTCCCTGTCATCTTTGTACTTCTCTTTTATCTTTTCCATAAGTGGTTGAATTTTCTGCATCTGTTTCATAGATTCGTAGCTCTTATGAGTCAAAGGCCAGAAAAGGATTTTAACCAGTATAGTAAGAAGTATAATAGCCACCCCATAGTTATGGGTATATCTGTAGAAAAATCTGAGCACATAAAGAAGGGGTCTTGCTATAAAATCTGTCCAGCCAAAATCAACAATTCTGTCCAAGTGATAGCCTACCTTTTTTAAGGTTGGAATCTCCTTTGGCCCTATATAGAGCACAAACCTATGTTCCACCTCTTTTGAGGCAGGGATAACAAGAGAATGGCTTTTATAGTAACCTGTGAGAAGATTAGACCCAAACCTCTTTACCTCAAATATTCCATTATCCATATCCGGCACTACAGCCATCATAAAATACCTGCTTTCACAGGCAAGCCATCTTATGTCTCCTGTAATAAGTTTCTTTTGCCCTTTCTTGTTCAGTTTTATTTCTTTTAGTTCATTTCTCACAAATGCTGAAAGGCCTAAATGAGAATAATAGCGGGTCTTTTTATGATCAGGAAGGACAGTTATTAGTTTTACAATAAAAGAACCTTTTACAGGAGACTTCCTAAGATTTTTTACCTTTATCAGGACATCTATTTTGTAGGAATCCGGATGAAAATAAAAAAGCTTTTTAATACGCAATCCTTTGGAATTGGCAGTAAATACTAATACCTGCGTATTCTTTTCTACTTTCAGACCCAGTTTATCTGGATTATAAATAAAAGGACTATTATCTATTACATCAAACCCCAGTGTAAGAGGTCTTATGGATTTTAGTTCAGGAGGAATAAGATCTACCCAGCCTGAATCCTTCTCAGGGGTTTTATAGTATCTTTTTAAAAGAAATTCCTTTATGGAAGGACCAATATTACTTATTTTTGCCCTGTACAAAGGTGCATCGACCAAACTTTCTTTTTCATTCAGTATGAATACAGGTTTTGGCTCTTTTAGTTCAATATCTTTTTTTATCTGTTGTCTCTGGGGATGTACTTTTTTTATTACACCCTTTTTCCCTTCGGGGATATTTGGCTTTGGTGCAAATAGCAAAGACCATCCAATAAGCACAATAAAGGATAAAATAAAAGCCAGTATAACTCTCTTTTCCATATGATATTCCTGTATCCCATTTTTATTTCACAGGGTCATAACCGCCTGGATGAAAAGGGTGGCACTTACAGAGTCTCACCATTGCAAGCCATCCACCCTTTACAAGTCCATACTTTTTAAACGCCTCTATAGCATAAGCAGAACAGCTTGGCACAAAGCGACAGCTTGCAGGAAATAAAGGAGAAATCCAGTATCTATATGCTAAGATAAAAAATATAGGTATATATCTTACCCAACCAAATATTTTATTCAGAAAATCCAAAAAGAATACCTCCTAATTCCTTTTTTATATCCTGAAGCTTGAATTTACTCACATCTGCTCTTGCTATTATACATATGTCATAGCCCTTGGGTAATCTTGACTTATTCAATCTAAAGAATTCTCTTATAAGTCTTTTTATCCTATTTCTTCTTACTGCCTTTCCTATCTTTTTTGTCACAGTAATTCCCAACCTGCTAAAGGTTAAATTGTTTTTCTTTAGCAGGATCAAAAAATTTTTGCTATATATACGCCTACCTCTCTGATTTAGATTGACAAAATCTTTTCTCTTCAATAATCTTTGTTTTTTGGGAAATGAAAAATCTGTGCACGTATGCATATGAATTTAAACAGCCAGTCTTTTTCTACCCTTTGCTCTTCTTCTTTTAAGGACTTTTCTGCCTCCTCTTGTCCTCATTCTTATCCTAAATCCATGAGTGCGTGCTCTTTTAAGATTGCTATTTCTGTAAATTCTTTTCATAATATCTTACTCCAATACCAAGATTTAGTAAAACTAAATGAAATCATGCTTATGTCTTTTTGTCAAGATAAAACAGAGTCTGTTCAAAACAGTTTTCGAATATGCTCAGATAAAACAAAAGTAAGGAGAAGCTTATGGTTCTAAATTCTATTCTTGGATTTTTTTCAAATGATCTTGCCATAGATTTGGGAACTGCCAACACCTTGGTTTATGTAAAAGGAAAAGGGATTGTGTTGAATGAACCATCTGTAGTGGCTGTAAAAAAAGATGGAAGAGGAAACAACAAAATCCTTACAGTAGGAAAAGAAGCAAAAAGAATGTTGGGAAGAACTCCCGGGAATATAGTAGCTGTGAGGCCATTGAAAGACGGGGTAATTGCAGATTTTGAAGTTACAGAAGCCATGTTAAGATATTTTATAAGAAAAGTGCATAACAGGACAGCCTTGGTAAGACCCAGGATCGTGATATGTGTCCCCAGTGGTATTACCCAGGTAGAAAGAAGGGCAGTAAGAGAGTCTGCAGAGTCTGCAGGAGCAAGAGAAGTATATCTAATAGAAGAACCCATGGCCGCAGCAATAGGAGCTGGACTGCCTGTTACAGAGCCCACCAGCAATATGGTGGTGGATATAGGTGGAGGAACCACAGAAGTCGCTGTTATATCGCTGGCAGGTATAGTTTACAGCAAATCTGTAAGAGTGGGGGGAGACAAAATGGACGATTCTATTGTGCAGTACTTAAAAAGGACATATAATTTATTAATCGGGCAGAGCACAGCAGAGGCTATCAAGATTACTATAGGAAACGCATATCCTACAGGAGAGGTAGAGAGCATAGAAGTAAAAGGAAGGGATCTTATAACAGGAATCCCAAAGATACTTACAATAGATTCAGAAGAAGTAAGGAAAGCCATATCTGACCAGATAAGAACAATTGTAGATGTAGTAAAGACTGCCTTAGAACAAACTCCTCCAGAGCTTGCAGCAGATATTGTAGACAGAGGTATTGTGCTTACAGGAGGAGGATCACTTTTAAAAAACATAGATGTTCTGCTCAGGGAAGAGACACGGCTTCCTGTTACCATCGCAGAAGACCCACTTACCACCGTGGTTATGGGAACAGGAAAGGTATTGGATAACTTAGACATGCTGAAAGAGGTGGCATCTCCTTGGTAAAAAAAAGGATACTGCTGTGGAGTCTATTTTTTATATCCGGGCTTTTGCTTATAAGTTCCTACCCAGGAAATAATTCCTCTTGGAATCCTTTGGAACAGTTTATTGTAGAGATAACAGCTCCATTTCAGAGGATATTTTACAGCTCTTGTAATTTTGTAAAAGAACTTTGGTTTAATTATATATACTTGATCGGATTAAGAAAAGAAAATGAACAACTAAAAAAAGAGATAAAAAGACTGAAAATAGAGAATCTTCAGTATAGAACATTAGAAGAAAAAGTAAAGACCTTAAGAAAGATCCTGAGATTCAGACCAAAACCCAAGTGGCATATGCTTACATCTCAAGTCATAGGGCATGAACCAACAGGCTGGTTTAGAACAATCATCATAGACAAAGGCAAAAGGGATGGGGTAAGCATTAACATGCCTGTGATAGATGCAGACGGATTGGTGGGAAAAGTTATTTCAGTTTCCCATGATTACTCCAAAGTTCTTCTTATAACTGATCCTGACAGTGCAGTAGATTGTCTTGACGAAAGAACAAGGGCTAGAGGGATACTAAAGGGTGGAAAGGGAGAAATGTGTGAACTTGTTTATGTAGAGCACTCACAGGATGTAAAACCGGGAGATACAATAATTACCTCTGGACTTTCAGGTATATTTCCAAAAGGTATACCTGTAGGAAGGGTGAAAGAAATAAGAGAACTACCTGGTGCACTTTTTAAGGACATAAAAGTAGCCCCTTTTGTGGATTTTTCAAGACTGGAAGAGGTGATGATAATATTAAAAAAAGGCTCTTATTTTACGGAATAATCTGGTTGTCTCCTCCTTTGTTTATAATAACAGGTGGTTTTCGCCTCCTGGACATCATTCTTGTCTTTATGGTCTATCTCTATTTAAGCCAAGGAGAAAACAAAGCTTCTGTTTTTGCTTTTTTTCAGGGATTCTTTTTGAACATATACTCAGGGACTATATATGGTCTATTCCCTTTTTTATATCTTTTGACCTTGATTTTTGTATTGCTTATTTCTAGCTTTGTAGATATTCATCCTAAATCAGGAAGTATCTTATGTATATCCTTAGCATTTTTGATCAAAAATATCTTACTCTTTTTTATCATATATGCAGTTTATGGACACGAACCGGTCAGCTCTTCTTTTTTTAGAGAACTTCTGGTACGCTTTTTAATAACAATATCTTTGAGTTCACATATATTCTCAATGCTTAATAAACTAAGGCATGCTGAAATCTCCTGATATAGAAACAAACATATCTTTACAAAAAAGGATCATCTGGATTGATCTGCTTGTAATTTTTCTCTTCTTTATCCTGATACTCAGGATATGGTATCTCCAGATAACAAAAGGACAGGAGTACAGGATAAGATCAGAACATAATAGAATCCGACTCAGGGAGATTCCTGCTTACAGGGGCAAGATCATGGATAGAAATGGTATCGTATTAGTGGACAACAAGCCTTCTTATAATTTGTATTTAATTCCAGAGGAGATAGAAAAACCTGATGCTCTGATCAAAAGGCTTTCTCACATAATAGCTCTAAACATAGAACAAGCCAAAAAGAGTCTTTTACACATGAAAAGAACATGTGCTTTCAAGCCTGTCTGTGTAAAAAGAGAGCTTTCCTTTGATGAAGTAGCCAAAATAGAAGCCAATAAACTGTTGCTTCCAGGTGTGGTGATAAGAGTTGAAGGAAAAAGAAACTATATTTATGGAAAGCTGGCTTCTCACATCTTAGGCTATATATCTTGGAATAGAAGAGGAACAGTAGGGATCGAATACAAATGGGATAAGTTTTTGTCAGGAACACATGGGGGAATGCAAATAGAAGTAGATGCTACAGGCAGGATGGTTAGGTTGATTTCTAAGAGAGCGCCTGTTGCTGGAGACAATGTCTATTTAACTATTGATAAAAGGCTCCAACAAAAAGCAGAACACCTTTTACAGGATAAAACCGGCGCTATTGTGGCCGTCAATCCAAAAGATGGAGAAGTGCTTGCTATGGTGAGTAGTCCCTCTTTTGATCCAAATAGATTCGTAGAAGGAATAGATCAAAAGACATGGGAAAAGATAGTTAATTCCAAAAATCATCCTTTGCAAAATAGAGCTATAAATGGCCTTTATCCACCAGGATCTACATTTAAGGTAGTGGTTGCCCTTGCTGGCCTTCAAGAAGGTCTTATAAATCCAGATACCGTATTTACTTGCACAGGTAAATTTCCTTATGGTAACAGGATCTTTAAGTGCTGGAAAAAGAACGGTCATGGAAATGTAAATCTCCACAAAGCAATAAAAGAATCATGTGATATATACTTCTACAACGTAGGGAAAATGTTAGGGGCAGAAAAGATTGCACATTATGCCAAGATGTTTGGGCTTGGCCAAAAAACCGGGATAGACATAGGAAATGAAAGAAAAGGACTTGTTCCAACACCTGAGTGGAAATTCAAAAGATTTGGGATCCCGTGGCAGGGAGGTGAAACACTCTCCTTTGCAATAGGACAGAGCTTTCTGTTGGTTACTCCTTTGCAGATGGCCGTACTCTATTCAGCCTTCTTTAATGGCGGAATACTTTACAAACCTACCATTACTAAACTAATAAAGAGATCAGATGGTAGCATAGTGTATGAATTTAAACCCAGAGTAAAGTCTAAACTCCATATCAATAAAAAACATATAGATGAAATAAAAAAAGCGCTTATTGCTGTTGTAAATGAAGCTCATGGCACAGGGCAAAAGGCAAGGATAAAAGGTATAACAGTGGCTGGAAAAACAGGCACAGTTCAGCTTGTAGAAGAAAAAGAAGAGGAAGAGACCAAAATAAAAGAGCATGCCTGGTTTGTAGGCATTGCTCCTGCACAAGACCCTAAGATATGTGTAGCTGCTATAATAGAGCATGGAGGCCATGGAGGAAGTGCGGCTGCTCCAGTGGTTAGAGAGCTAATAAAAGAGTATTTTAAAGAATATGTTGGACAGAAGATTAATTCAAAATTTTGATTGGCTTTTATTTTTTACAATTATCTTGCTAACCTGCATTAGCATAACAAATATGTACAGTGCCACTCATGCCTTAGAAAAAGTGGGTATAAAGATATTTAAAAGACATATGTGCTGGTATGGAATCGGTTTTTTATTTTTCCTTCTCACATTGCTCTTTGATTATAGGCATCTGAACAAGTGGGCTTATCATATCTATTTTTTTTCCATATTCCTGCTTATACTGGTGCTTGTGTGGGGAAAGATAAGCTCTGGATCACAAAGGTGGTTCAAGATAGGATTTATCTCATTTCAGCCATCTGAACTTGCAAAGATATCAGTTGCAATTTTGATCTCCCATATATTCAGTGAAATGCCGTTGAAAAAAGGATATACATTAAGAGAACTCTGGAAAATATTTCTTTTTACTGGGATCCCTTTTGTTTTGATCTTAAAAGAACCAGATTTAGGAACAGCCCTTATTATTCTGATACTTTCTGGTACAGTAACCTTGCTGGCAGGTGTAAAGAAAAGCTCTCTTCTTATCCTTATAATAACAGGTCTTGTGCTTACTCCTATTGTATGGACGCACCTCAAAGACTACCAAAAAAAGAGGGTGCTTACATTCATTAATCCAAACTTAGACCCTTTAGGATCAGGTTACCATATAACACAATCCAAGATAGCCATAGGATCTGGTATGATTTTTGGAAAAGGTTTTTTAAAAGGAAGTCAGTCAAGATTAAGATTTCTTCCTGAACAGCATACAGACTTTATATTTTCTGTGTTTGCAGAAGAAAGAGGATTTGTGGGCTCACTTGCTCTTATATTTTTGTACTGCTGTCTGATTCTGAGAGGATTGAACATAGCCAAAAACTCAAGGGATAAATTCGGATCTTATTTAGCAGTAAGCATTTCAGTGCTTATGTTCTGGCAGATATTCATAAACATGGGTATGGTATCTGGAATACTACCTGTTGTTGGAACACCGCTTCTTTTCATGAGCTATGGCGGCTCTTCTCTTGTCTTTACAATGATATCTGTAGGAATACTCATGAACATCCGGATGAGGAGATATATGTTCAATGGAGTATAAAAAAATAACCGAAGAAGACATAAGATTTATTCAAAATATAGTTGACAAAGATCGCATTTCTCAGGGGATTTCAAATCTAAACCTACACTCTATTGACCAGTCTCATCACAAACCATCTCTTCCAGAACTTGTGATTTGGCCTATTAAGGAAGAAGAGGTGTCAGGGATACTTAAGTATGCCAATGAAAGATTTATTCCTGTCACTGCATGGGGAGCAGGAACAAGTCTTGAGGGAAATTCTATTCCTGTAGATAAAGGGATTGTTTTGGACTTTTCTATGATGAACAGAATCATACAGATACGAGAAGAAGATTTTCAAGCAGATGTTCAGCCAGGTGTGATATATCAGGACTTAAACCATAAGCTCAGATATAAAGGACTGTTCTTTCCGCCAGATCCTGGAGCAAGGGCAAGCATAGGGGGAATGATAGCAAATAATGCGAGCGGGATAAGAAGTATAAGATATGGATCTACAAGAGAAAATGTGCTGAGGTTAAAGGTGGTATTGGCAAATGGACAAATAATAGAGCTGGGAAAAAACACTCAGAAGACCTCCTCAGGCTATGATCTTCTGAGGCTGTTTATAGGCTCTGAAGGAACTCTTGGGATAGTGGTTGAGGCAACTGTTAGGCTTAGAGGAATACCAGAGCATTTCAGCGCCTGTCTTGTATCTTTTAAAGATATATACTCTGCTTCTAAGGCAGTTTTTCAGATCATGAGAGCTGGTCTTGAGCCTGTGTGTCTTGAGATAATGGACTCAAACTGCATAAAAGTAGTAAACAGGATAAATGGATTGAATCTAAAGCATCTGCATACATTGATTATAGAGTTTCAGGGCTCAAGCAAGGAAGCACTTAAAGACTCAGTAGATATGTGCGAGCAGATATGCAAGGATCTTGGATATAAAGAATTTATCTTTGGGATAGAACGAGATGACTACAAAAGAATCATAGATGCAAGACATCTGCTGGGTGAATCAATGAGAAAATACCATCCAGGGAGAGTGCATACTGTTACTGATGTTGCAGTTCCTATAAGCAGGTTCCCAGAGCTGATCTTATTTGCAGAAAAGCTTACCAAAAACATAAAAATTCCAGCTTACATATTTGGTCATGCAGGTGAAGGAAACCTTCATTTAGCATTTATGGTAAAAGAAGAAGATTCTGAGGAGTGGCATCTGGTAGATGAGATAAAAGATAAGGTTACAGATATGGCAATAAAACTTGGTGGCACCTGTACTGGAGAACATGGAGTAGGTATTGGAAAAAGAAAGTATATGGAAAAGGAGCATGGAGACAGTCTTTTTTGGATGAAAAAGATAAAGGAGCTTTTTGATCCCCATGGAATACTCAACCCAGGAAAGATCTTTCCTTAAGATACTGCACCTCTACAGCGACTGGAGGTGGACAGGCCCTGCAGAGCCAGTGCTTCAGATGTGTAAGGCATTAGCTCAGAGAGGACATGATGTAAGAATTGCATACAGAAATCCGCCAGTTCAGACCTCCAACAAAACCATAGCCCAGAGAGTAGCAGAGCTAAGAATAGCCGGGCTTACAAATTTTTCCTTGGACAGATATATGAACCCTTTTAATACCCTGAAAGACCTGATACTTCTGCCCTTGTATCTGAAAAAAGAGAGATTTGACATATTGCATATGCACCTATCTCATGATCATGCAATAGGCACCATATGTGCTTTGCCCTTGAGAAAAAAAAGACCAGTGCTTGTGAGAACATTTCATAAAAGATCTGTTTTGAAAAATACCCTGCTTAACCACCTGCTTTTAAGCCACACAGATGCCTATCTCTTTTTTACAGAAGGCTTTAGAAAAAGATACATAGAGGATTTCCAGCTTGATCCAAACAGCACTTCTGTTCAGCCCATGAGTGTGGATCTAAAAAAATTTGATCCTCATAAAAAATACAAGAATATGAGAAAGGAATTTGGCATTCCAAAAGATGCTATTGTAATAGGAACAGTGGGTAGATTCCAAAGATATAGGAGAATGGATTGGTTTTTAAAAGCAGCAAAGGAGATCATTAAAAGACATGAAAATGTGTATTTTTTGATCATTGGAAGATCCAGCCATATTAAAGAAACCGTGATAAACCCTATAAAAAGCTTAGGAATAGAGAAAAAGGCTATTTTGGCAGGATACAGAAGAGAAGACTATGTGGATACGCTTTTTTGTTTGGACATATTTACCCTTCTTATGCCCGGTTCAGATGGAACAGCAAGGGCATTGAGAGAGGCAATGGCAATGGGAAAGACATGTGTTGTTTCTGATTATGGAATGCTTCCTGAGATAGTGGATACAGGAAAAGCAGGAATTGTGGTTAAGGACGTGCCTTCCTTAGTTGAAGCATGGGATGAGTTGATAAAAAACCCGGATAAGATAAAAGAATTTGGAAATAGGGCAAGAAAATATGCTGTTAATATGTTTGATCTAAAAAGGACAGCACAGTTTTTAGAAAACTTTTATCTAAAAATACTGGAGAAGATGAGATGAAGATAATAGACATATCTCTGCCAATAGAGGAAGGGATGGTAACTTATCCTGGAGATGCTCAGTTCTCAAAAACACCTGTCTGCACTATTGAAAGATCTGGATGCAACATGACAAAATTGATTTTTGGAACACACACGGGAACACACATAGATGCTCCTTTTCACTTTCTAAAAGATGGAGACCCAATAAATCAGATCCCTCTTTCCCATTTTATTGGACAGGCCCAGGTAATAGAAGTGAATGAGCAGGAAATTAACAGCATAGTTATAAAGAAGCAGTTAAGAGATGGAGTAGAGCGGGTCCTGTTTAAGACCAGAAATTCAGAACTTTACAAAACAAAAACTTTTCTCAAAACCTATACCTATCTTACAGAAGACGGAGCCATTTTTTTAACAGAAGTAGGTATAAAGCTTGTAGGAATAGATTATATATCCATAGAAAAATTTGGAACCCCTGACTTTAAAGTGCATAAGATATTGTTTCAGAAAAATATATGTATTCTTGAAGGAATAAATCTTTCTCATGTAGCTCCTGGTATTTATACACTTATAGCTCTACCACTTAGATTTAAAGGTCTGGATGGATCTCCTGTAAGAGCGGTTCTGATTTCGGGATACCGATGAACTACTCTGCCTTTACGAACAGAACTTTTTATAAGTGTCAAGAATCATTCAGTAATTTTCGGTGAGTTTGGAAAGATAGTATTTATAAGCCAATCCACAAAAATGGCAATTATTTTTTCATAAAATTTGTTAAAAAAAGAGATATGGAGAAATCATCTAAGTAGTTATAAGTAGTTATACCAATACTGCTTTAATACCCGTTTAAGAAATTTCCATATAATTTTATCATTAACAAATAAATGGCTGACTGACAGTTCCTTATAGAAAATTTATAAAGTAACAGGACTTACGCA
>JAMOPX010000050.1 GCA_027064285.1 Desulfobacterales bacterium
ATGTATTCTTTTATATCACCTTTATAAGTAGAGACGATTATTCTTTTTAGATTATTTCCATAAGAACTTTTTATCCCTTCAAATGCTCTGTTATAAGGCTCTACCTTAATACTCTGAACCACTATAGCAGAGAAGAATGCAAAACTATTGCTATAGGATGTAAAAAATATTAAAAAACAAAAAATATAGATAGAGGCTTTACGGTGCATTTTAAAGTTCTTTTTCTATCTTTAAACCTTATTAAACCTAAGAGAATAACATCATCCTGTTGTTTTTACCGTACAAACAAGCAAGCGGACTAATTTTGATTGACAAACCTTTACCATATAGTTAGGTTAGTTATAAAAAAAAATCAATAAAAATGTGTATTATGTGTAAATACTTGTGTCTTAGAATTAACATCCCATGAAAGTAAGTAGTGCTCCATCAAGGCTCAAAGTTAAGTTCAGATTTTTTATAGAGAATAACTTCTCAAAGGAGAGAAAATGGGGTTAAAGCTCTAATAATAGGAACTTTCAAGGCTGACGGAGCAGTAGTTTGAAATTTTTTACGAACTATTAAATCAAAATTCCGATATTATTAAGGAGAAAGGAAGGTGAGGAATTGGGTGTGCAAAAATGTAATTTTAACGAGAATAGGTTTGGTTTTGATACTACTTCTTTTATATAAAAACAGCATTGGAGTAAATTATTGTATAGCAGCAGGAAGTTATATGAAGAAGGAAATGGAAATCTTAAGACTATTTTATCCAGATAAAGAGCTGGTTATTACAAGCACAAGACAGCCAAAGCCTATATCAAAAGTAGCAAAAAATGTAAGTATCATTACATACAAAGACATAGAGATGATGAATGCCCACAATGTCTCAGATATATTGCATAGATTAGCTGGCATGTTTCTGGATACATACACTCAAGATATGGGTTCTCCTGCCTTTATAAAGATTTATGGTTCTGAACAAAGACATGTCCTTGTAATGATAGATGGAATGCCTATAAACTTTCATTCAGAAGGGTATGCAGAACTAAATTCTGTGCCTGTAGATATAATAAAAAGGATAGAAATCATAAAAGGACCTGCATCCTCTTCTTGGGGATCATCCATAGGTGGTGTAATAAATATCATTACAAAAGAGCCTGCTGCATCCAAAAAGCCAAAAGGATATGTAAAATTTTCTTATGGAGAAAGATATAGCTATGATACAGGGATACAGCTTTCTGGCACATATAAAAGACTGGGATATTACCTATTTGGAGGAAAACAGGGATCAGATGGAATGAGAAACAAAAGAAGCTTCAAGAGAAATAATGTTTATTCCAAACTACACCTGAAAGTGTCAGACAATATAAATGTAAGGGTCTCTATTAATTACTCTGATCCAGAAAATGACTTAGGAAATCATCCACATCTTGGTATTAAATCCTATTTTAGGAACCACTTTTATTTTTTAAAGACGAACACAGACGCAAAGATTACCGATAATTTAAATATGTATTTTACATTTTATCACATAAAGCAAAAGCTCAATATGGATAATAAACATCTCTTTTCAGAACTTCCCTACTTTTCTATAAGCACAGATGAGGAAACCTATGGGGGAAGACTTAGGTTTTCATTAAAAAAAGGAAGACACTTAGCAAACTTAGGGTTTGATATAGAAAGGGATGATACAGACATAAAAACAGATGCGGGAAAATTGCTTCAAAGCTTAGGAACACCTTCTACAGCAGAATCCAGTCCACACAGAGAAAAATGGGCTGTATATGTAAATGACACCATAGATATAGGAAATTTAACCATTATACCAGAGCTTAGATATGATCATGATAGTACAATAGGCTCTTTTGTAAGTCCAAGTATAGGAATTGCTTATAGGCTTGGCCAGAATACTATTTTAAGAGCTCAGTTTGCAAGAGGATTTTCATCTCCTCCTCTTTCTTGGCTTTATGGTAATGGTATATTTCTGATGGCAAATAGAGGACTTGATAAAGAAAAGGTGCTTCTCTATCAGATAGGAGCAGAAACAGGTGTCTTAAAGTATGTGTGGTTTAAAGGCACAGTGTTTAGACAGGAAATAGACAACTACATAACCAGACAGGCTGTGCCAGGTACTATTCTTGGAAGATCCATAAACAATGGAGCTCTGAAAAAGCATGGAATAGAGCTTCAGTTTGAATCGCTTCCATTCTGGGGATTCAGGTTTTCTGGCTCATATACCTTTGTTCATTTTAATCCTGAACTGGAAACAGGAAGCACAAATCAGAGGAAATATACATTGGGTATAAGATACAGTGCACATGGAATAGATGCAGAGCTTTTTGGAAACTATATATGGTGGAATCCAAGCTCAAGCTATGGTGCAAAATATGATCATATGATCTGGGATTTTAATATAAAAAAGAGATTTCAATGGAAAAAGAAAAAGGCATATGTATTCTTAGGTGTGCACAATCTATTTAATGGCTCTCAATATACATTCATAGATAGGAAAAATCCCAGAAGGTGGGTAGAGATGGGTTTCAGGATAGATTTTTAAAAAGTTTTTTTAAAAGGAGGGGAGGCTTATGAAAAAAATAATAGTAGTGAATAAGGGAAAAAGGCCGGGGAGTTTTAGTATATGCTGTGGAGTTATTTTAGTTCCTGCGTGGTAATTAAAAAATGAAGCCTTCTTATTACATAATCAAAGCAAACTCTGACCCTGAAACCCTTGTTCTCTACTCCACCAAGACATCTTCTATTATACTCATCCCTCATGAGACTTACACAGCTATGCAAAATGGAAACTTAGATGTTGAAGATGAGACATTGCTTAAAGAGCTAGGATTTCTGGTTCCAGATCAAAAAGAAGAGATAGAGTATATGATAAATATGTTTGAAAATGTGCAGATTCCTTATGTGCAGGCAATATTTGTCCTAAATATGGACTGCAATTTTGCCTGCAGATACTGCTTTGAAGGCGATTCAAAAACAGGAATCCGTATGGATAAAAGAGTGATGGATCAGGGTTTGAGATTCATAGAAGATGAGATAAAAAAGTATGATACAAAAGAGCTTCTGATAGGACTTTACGGAGGTGAACCTTTATTAACCCCTGATCTTGCAAAACAGCTTCTCTTTGAAGCCAACAAGATATGTGTAAAATATGGAATAAAACTTAGAGCAACAATGGTGACAAATGGCTCTCTTTTGAAAAAAGATTTATTAAGAGAGCTGGTCCAGATCGGACTTCAGAAAATAAGAGTAACCCTTGATGGACCTCCAGAGGTGCACAATTACTTTAGGCCATTTAAGAATAAAAAAGGAAGCTTTGAAATCATACTCAAGAACTTATGTGACTGCATAGACCTGATTCCAAGGCTTGAGATAGGTGGAAACTATTCAAAAGAAACATATAAAAAGTTTCCTTATCTTCTGGACATCCTCTTAAAAGAAGGGTTTACTCCTGAAAAAGTAGAATTTATAAGATTTGAGCCTATCATAAATCAACCAAAAGGCATCTCTATATTCAAAGGAGGATGTTCCTCAATAAATGAGCCATGGGTGGCAAAAGCAGCTCTTTTCTTAAGAGAAGAGATAATGAAAAGGGGCTATAAGACAAGAAAAATAGAACCTATATTTTGTATGGTTAACAATAAGAGAGCATTTATTATCGGCACAGATGGAGGAATTTATAAATGCCCCGGATTTATTGGCATGGAACAATTTAGGATAGGAGATGTATTTTCTGGCATTAAAAAGACAGATATTTACGGCACTAATATATGGAAAAATGAAAAGTGTGCTTCCTGTATTTATCTTCCTCTTTGCTATGGAGGATGTAGATACGTAGCATAT
>JAMOPX010000051.1 GCA_027064285.1 Desulfobacterales bacterium
CAATAGAGCGTGACAACAGTAATACACGCCATCATCTCGGACGAATGACTCGTCGCACAAAGGTTGTTTCTAAAAAAGTGGAAATGGTTCATGCATCTATGAAGTTATGGCATGCCCTTACTGATCCATTAATCTTTGCATAATATCAGCAAAAATTTTATCCATCTTTAGATGGACACTCTCCCCAGCACTTACTATCGATACGATATTACTAAATGCTGGAATTGTGGACGTGAAATAATTGTTTTTGAATGACCAAAAGATATGGGAAGTGATGCTGCTCCTAAGTTAAAGCCTTGTCCTAAAACAATTCACCAAAAGCATTTGAGGAAGATATGAGAAGAATAGCGTGGTATGCTTCAGTTAACGGACTCATCAAAGACTGATGCAAATCATACAGGAAAATCCGAAAACGAAACATCTGGCTCAGGTGGTATTGGCTCTCCAGTCTCAGCATCAGTGCAGCACGCTTTTCTGACTTCTTCCTTTGAGAGAGGATACCATTTTCCTTTGCCTATGAAGACACCATAGATCTTTTTTCTTGGTATCCACATTTTCTTTCCATCTGGCATTTTTCTCTCTACCTTCACAGGAAGAAACTGGCGTATAATCATTCCACCTGAGCTGCTGAAGGCAGATGCCAGCTTTGCTCGGAATAGAAGCTCGTGGCTTTCGTGATAGCCGAATTTCCCATCTGCACTTACATCTATGACAAAAGGCTCACTTTCTCCCTGAACTATCAGAGTAACAATTTTGTCTCCTGGTATTTTAACAATAGACTCTATGAGCTTGTCCATTGCAGCAGTGTTGACTTTTTTTAGCATATTCTTCCCTCCTCATCTCAATTGTATTTTTTTAAACCACCACCTGCAATGCCTCTTTTACCAGCCTAAGGTGCAGCATCTCACAGCTCACTGCAATATCTCCATCTATCTGCACGGGCTGTTTTTCATTCAGCCTGAGCAGAGCCTCATCTTTGCAGGTATAGTGCCGTCCCATGAAGTTTCCAGCACTGAAAGAGAGCACTATCATCAAAAAGATCCTCAGAAAACCCGAAGGGAACACTCCTATGTGAATCAAACCATCTTTGAAGTTTGCCTGTGGAAGGATCCTCATGCCGTATCCGTAGAACGGCTGTTTTGCAAAGACGATGCTTGCTGCGTTTTTGCAGTGTATTTTCCTGCCGTTTAGAAAAAGTGTGGCAGAAAGAGAGAAGTTTCGTATCTTTTTCAGAGCAAACAGGGTCTTTAAAATATAGCTTTTCCCTTTTTGTTTCAAAATCTCAGCTTCCATTCCCACTGATCCCATAAAAAAATAACCAATCCGATTGCATCTGATCAGATCTACTTTTTCTATTCTCCCGTATCTTATCCTACAAGCACATCTCAGAGGATCAGCAGGATAGTTCAGTGCATACCTGATCGCATTTCCTCTACCCAGAGGCAAATAGCCAATGGTGTTTCTTTCAAAATTGATGGAATTAACAGCATCTGAGAACGTGCCGTCTCCACCAGCAGCAACTATAATGTAGTGCTTTTTAGCTGCTGTTTTGATGCATTCTCTGAACTCCTCTCTGCACGTGGTATCAAGGCCATATATAGGAGCTCCGAGTATTCTGGAAGCCTTTTTGAGTATCCTGAACTTTTTGTTAAAAGACAGGCTTCCAGAAGCTGGATTGGAAACGATGGCAAAGGTTTTCATCTTAAAGCATCATCTTAAAGCAACTAAAAAAGGTGTTTCTGTTTCTATTGTTTAAAGTTTAAATAGAGCAAAGTTTGCTGGTAATCACGGGCAAAAAAACGATTGTTTTTTCTCAACAGAATAGATGTATCTTATCTTTATCTCACCCTTAATATCGGGAATAAGATTATATGGAAATTTTCTTAAAAGATTAATTATTTTAAACTAGTATTGGTATTATAGTTATCAACATAATTATTGCGGATAATTATAAGTATAATAAAAGATTGTTTTCTTTTCATGTTTTCATGACTTATAATATTCCGCAAAATATCAAGTTTTACGGAATATTATATTATATTTTGCTAAAATATAATTTTATTTCTAAATAAAATTCTTTTTAGTTCCATTACAAATTGAGGAGCAAACTTTTTTGTAAGCCTTCTTGTATCATTATCATCAACACCAGTAGGTTTTATAAAGATACCGTCTGCATGTGCATTAAAAACAGCTATTGCATCCCATATTAAGGACTTTCTGGTATATATTACTGCGGGCACATCAGGATAATATTTCCGTACCATCATCAGATTCCTCAAACCGTATTTTCTGTTTTGCCCTATTTTTGAACATACTGACTCAAATATCTTTCTCCAACCATCTACAATAGAAAATATTCTTCTAAGATACTCATTAAAATCCTGGCTTTCCAAATTACTGTATATATCATCTAAGGAAGGGAGAACATCTGCCATTTTCTTTACTTCTTCTTTTGGCAGAATATAAGGATTTTTAATTTCTTTATCCTGACCCCATAAGTCTAAAAGAAATAAAGATGGACTTCTGCCATCTAAAAGAACACGCATTTCTTCAAAAGTGTATGCCTGAACAAATTCAATATCAGGAGCAGCAGGCGCTATGATATTTTTTACTAATTCATGCTCAAATGGAGAATCATCTATAAAACAGATTATATCTTTCATTTTAAACCTCCATCTCTTTTCCTGTTATTCGCCTAAAGGCCTCTAAATACCTCTGCCTTGTCTTTTCTATTATTTCATCGGGGAGCTTAGGAGCTGGAGGTGTCTTTTTCCAACCTATGGACTCTAAATAGTCTCTGAGAAACTGTTTATCAAAGCTCTTTTGAGGTCTACCAGGTTCATATTCTTCAGCTGGCCAGAATCTGGATGAGTCTGGTGTAAGGACCTCATCTATGAGAATAATCTCGTTATCATATATTCCAAATTCAAACTTTGTATCCGCAATAATTATGCCTCTTTTTTCAGCAAGATCTCTTGCTATCTCATATATCTTAATGCTTAGCTCCTTAACCTTTTCTGCAACCTCATCTCCTACGATCTTTTTTGCCTCTTCAAAAGAAATATTCTCATCATGCATACCTTCTTCTGCTTTTGTAGAGGGAGTAAAAATAGGTTCTGGAAGCCTGTCTGCTTCCCTGAGGGCAGAGGGCAACTCTATGTCACATATACTTCCTTTTTTTTGGTACTCTTTCCATCCAGAGCCTGCAAGATATCCTCTTACTATACACTCTATTTTGAGAGGCTCTGTCTTTTTTACAAGCATACTTCTGCCTTCTAATTCTCTTTTATATGGGGCACACTGGTTTGGATATTCGTCTGGCATCCAAGATATAAGATGATTTTTCACTATAGAGCTTAAAAGATTAAACCAAAATACAGACATTTGATTAAGTATCTTTCCTTTGTCTGGAATAGGATCATCCATAATTACATCAAAGGCAGAAATACGATCAGTAGAAACAATAAGAAGATAATCACCTAAGTCATATATATCTCTTACTTTGCCCCTTTTTACAAGCTTTAGATCTGGAAATTCAGTTTGTTGAATAACCCTTTTCACTTTCAGCTCCTCCTTTGTAGTTATCCGCAATTATGCGGATAACTATAAGTATAACAATAAATTGTTTTTCTTTGCATTTTTCATAACTTATAGTATTCCGCAAAATTTGATATTTTGCGGAATACTATAAATAGAAGAAGATATTTTACCATAGCATCCCAACTTTATCCTATCACTCGATGGCTTTTTAGGCAAGTAGTTGGAAATCTCAAAGTATTTAGTTTGATGGCAACTTATACCAATACTGGTTTAAAATACTTCTTTAAGAAATTTCCATATAATTTTATCGTCAACAAACAAATGGCTGACTAATAATTACTTATGGAAAATTTATAAAGTGAATGGCTAATTGGTATTATACACTATGTTGTGATTACAAATGAGATAATCTTGATAAGGTGTATTTGATTTAGTATAGTCTAAAAACCTAAGTTTAAGGAGTGAATTATGGCACAAATAGATGCCTTTTTTAAGCTTATGCATGAACAGGGTGCATCTGATTTGCATTTGGTAGCAGGACATCAGCCTGTAATGAGGATTCACGGTGATCTGGAAAGGGTAAAGTTTAGAGAGCTGGATAACGATACATTGAAAGCTATGCTCTATGAGATTACACCTGAACATAAGATGAAAATATTTGAAGAAACAGGAGATGTGGATTTTGCTTATGAAGTTCCAGGACTTGCAAGATACAGGGTCAATCTTTTTATGCAATTGCACGGAATAGGCGCTGTGTTCAGAGAGATCCCCTCAGAGATAAAGACATGCGAAGAGCTTGGATTGCCACCTGTTGTAAAAAGGCTTGCTCAACTTCCAAAGGGATTGGTCTTAGTAACAGGGCCTACAGGAAGTGGAAAATCTACCACCCTTGCTGCTATAATAGATGAGGCAAACAGAACCAGAAAAGATCATATTATCACTATAGAAGACCCTATAGAATTTGTGCATAAAAGTAAAAAAGCTGTGGTTAATCAAAGAGAAGTAGGGACCCATACAAAATCCTTTAGCGCAGCTCTTAGAGGTGCATTAAGAGAAGATCCTGACATAATCTTGGTAGGAGAGATGAGAGACTTGGAAACCATATCTCTTGCAATAGAGGCAGCAGCCACAGGTCATTTGGTTTTTGGTACCCTGCATACGATAAATGCCTCTAAAACAGTGGACAGAATCATTGAGGTGTTTCCTGTAGATGAACAAGAGCAGATAAGAAGCACCTTAGCTGATAGTATAAGGGCTGTTATATCTCAAACACTCTTTAAAAGAATTGATAAAAAAGGAAGAGTTGCTGCTCTTGAAATAATGATTGCTACTCCTGCTATAAGAAATCTCATCAGAGAGAGAAAAACATACCAGATCCCATCTATGCTTCAAACAGGGAAAAAGTATGGAATGCAAAGCTTAGATGATGCAATAATGGAACTCTTAAAGAAGGGAATAATAAGTCCTGAAGAGGCATTTAATAAGTGTACTGATAAGTCAAGATTCCTTTCTTTCCTTAAAAAACCACCAGAAGATTTTACAGAGGCGTTGTAAGTAAGGAGAAGATATTATGCAAAGGCAACACTTAGATTACATTCTTATGTCTATGCTAAACGCCTATAAAGGAGCATCTGATCTAAATATTACTGTGGGAAAACCTTTTCAAGTAGAGGTATCTGGAGAATTAAAACCTGTTTCCCTTGATCCACCAATACCTGAGATTACCCCATATCAGGCAGAACTTTTTGCATTAAATCTGATAAACGGTGATAGACGCGCTATAAAAGATCTTTTACTGCATGGTTCATGCGATATATCATATCAGGTGGAGGGAAAGGCAAGGTTCAGAGTAAATATATTTTCTCAAAGAGGCTGCTATTCTGTGGTTATGCGACAGCTTCCCACAAAGATTCCAACCATAGGGGAATTAAATCTTCCGCCTGCGTTTCATGAGATGATAAAGGAAAAAAATGGATTTATTCTGGTAACAGGTGCTACAGGTAGTGGAAAGTCTACCTCCCTTGCTGCTCTTTTAAATGAAATAAATGACAAATATGCAGTACATGTGGTCACCTTAGAAGATCCAATCGAATTTGTGCATCCTCAGAAAAAAGCCACATTTAATCAAAGAGAACTGGGCACTGATTTTGACAGCTTTGCATCAGGTCTCAGGGCTGCATTAAGACAGGCTCCAAAGATAATATTAGTGGGAGAAATGAGGGACAGGGAAACAGTGGAAATTGCACTCAGTGCTGCTGAAACAGGGCATCTTGTGCTCAGCACCCTTCATACCATTGATGCTGGGCAGGCAATAAACAGGATAGTCAGCATGTTTGAACATGATGAAGAAAGACAGGTAAGACTTAGGCTTGCAGATACTATAAGGTGGATAGTTTGTCAAAGACTCCTTCCAAAGATAGGAGGAGGAAGAGTAGCTGCATTTGATATATTGAGAAATAATCTTACCATACAGGATCTGATTATAAATGGAGAGACAGAAGATAAGACATTTTACGACATCATGTCCAAGAATAATGCTATTGGCATGATGACTTTTGATCAGTCAATTGTAAAATTATTTAGAAAAGGTCTTATAACAGAGCAGACAGCATTGACATATGCTACCCGTAAGTCAGTGGTGAGGAGAGAAATAGATGCTATAAAAGCAGAAAAAGGTGAAAAGACCTCAACCATAGAAGGACTTACAATAGATACTGAATATGGAAAAGAAATATAAAGGGGAATTAAAATTGGAGATCACATGCAGTGGATGTGGTAGTAAGTTTATTATTCCGGACGAAAAGATCCCAAAGGGAAAAATAGTAAAGGTAAAGTGTCCTAAGTGTGGAGAAAAAACAGTTATTGAGGCAAAAGAGCCAAGCGCAGAAATAGAGACAAGAGAAAAAGATGAGATTTCTGAATTAGAGACCTTCAGCTATTCTGATGATGTGTTGCCTGAGGTATATGAAGGAGCAAAATTGGCCCTATTTGTAGGAGATAATAGCGATCTTTTATCGCATATCTCCCCTCATATAGAAGAGATGGGTTATAAGGTTATTCATGCCTCAGATGTTAAGGATGCTGTTGGAAAGATAAGGCTACATCAATTTGATCTTATATTGCTTCAAGAAGGGTTTGGAGGAGACATAAGAGAAAACTTGGTGATGAAGTATCTGAACAGATTAGCTATGGCAATAAGGAGAAAAAGCTTTGTTGTGCTTTTGAGTAATACCTTTAAAACAATGGATCAGATGAGAGCGTATGCTTTAAGTGTAAACTTAATTTTAAATGTCCAGGATTTGGATAAGATAAAAGAGGTGCTCTCTAATGCCATAAAAAAACAGGAGGCCTTTTATAAACCATTCTTTGACATAATGAAGGAGATAGGGAAGCTATGACAGAAAAACATATATACAAAATGAGGGTAGAAAACTGCATAGGAACTATTATAGATGTCCATAAAATCATAAGTAAAAAGCCAGAGTACAAGACTCTTATATCACAGTTTGAAGAGCTAAGGGATCTATTAGAGCGTTTAGATATGAGTCTTGTACAAGAAGAAGATGTTCAGAGAATAGAGCAGGCAACAAATTCTCTTTTAAATGAGCTAAAAGACATATTTCAAGAAGCAGAGCTTGGTCCTGTATATAACAGGCCAATGAATTAGGTGTGTACTATCAAGCCCTGAGGATCTGATTTACAGGAAAGTATTTTTGCATCCTTTATGTGTGAGATGCTCTTCTGCCACATTTGAGAAAGCTTTTCTATGTCTTCTTTTTCTGCCAATGCCCATACACTTCCACCTGCACCAGCTCCTGCAAATCTTGCACCAGCTCCTATTTGCTGTGCCTGTTCTATTAACTGACTTATCAAAGGAGTAAAGGCATCTGGCGTTATCTTTTCTCTTATCTTCATTTCTCTGTTCAGACATTCTATGGCTGTTTTTATGTCCATCTTCTCCAATGCATCTGCAAACTCATGAACAATTTGATTTGCTTCTATCCATCCCTTTTGGGTCTTTCCAGACAAAAATTCTCTTATCCAGCCCTGATTAATAGCTGAAGAGCTGTGTTTTTCACCAGTGTATAAGACAAGCAGATGTCTTGATAATTCATCTTGTGCATTTTTATCCAAAAGAGACACCCTTTCGCAGATATAGGGCTTGCTGTATTTCCATATCCACTTGTTTACTCCTCCAAAAATACCAGCTCCTTGATCCTGTGCGCCGCAATTTCCACCACTTATAGCATCCTCAATATGGTAAGATAAAAAAAGAATGTGATTCGAATCCATCCTTTCTCCGTCTAACAGGGATTTTATCTCGGAAAGTCCTTTTATTGCTGCCACAAGGGCTGTGCTGGAACCGCCAAGTCCGGACTGAACAGGAGCAGATGAGGTGATCTTTATCTTTAAGCCATGAAAACCAAAAAATCGAACCGCAGCAATAAAAAGCCCGTAAGGAGGTTCAAAAGAAATGGAAGAGAAAGAGAAGATCTTTTCTTCAAATCCCTTTGATGAAACCTTGATATATCCTTCATCAAAAGGAAGAATATGGACATAAGTCCTTAAGTTTAATGCAATATTTACTGTTATAGGAGAAATATCCTCAAAAGGAAGTGCCATGGCCTTTATATCCCATGTGCCACCAGCATCTATTCTGCAGGGAGCAGAAACCCTGATCTCCTTTTCCTCAAGAATCTTTTTTACTGAAATCATTGGAAGAGTCTTGCACTTTGTCTTTTATCCATAGTGTGGCCATAAAAATAGAAGCAATGGTTTTACTATCTTTTATCTCACCTTTTTTTATCATCTCCAATACATCAGGAACCTTTAGCATGTGCACCTGCAATATCTCGTCTTCATCTAAGTCCTGTTTTTCTTGCACAAGATTTGCAGCAAAATATACATGTATTCTTTCATCAGAGTAAGCAGGGACAGGAGTAATTTCTCCTAATTTTTCCCAGAATTCTGCCCTATACCCTGTTTCTTCTAACAGCTCTCTTTTAGCACACTCCAAGGGATCTTCATCTGCATTAAAAGTGCCAGCTGGAATCTCCCATATATACTCGCCTATGGCATGTCTGTACTGTTTTATCAATATGATCTTATCATATCCATAGGCAGGCACAATTGCTGCTGCTCCTGGATGCCTTATTATGTCTAATTGTGTTTCAATCCCATTATCCAGTATGACTTCCTCTTTCATAAGTTTAAAGATCCTGCCTTCATAAATCAGCTCTTTTTTTCTTACTGTTACGCTCATTTCATATGTTCTCCAATAATCAGCTTTTTCTTGGTCTTTCCTTGAATATCAATTTAATGGGTGAGTTTTCAAGTTGAAACTTTATGCGAAATTGATTCATGAGAAATCTCTTGTATTCTGAAGTAATTAGCTCAGGGTTATTCACAAATATTATAAAAGTGGGCGGCATTATATCCATTTGTGTTCCATAAAAAAGCTTGGCTCTCTTTCTTCCTTTAACTGGTGGAGGATAAGCCTGCATTATTTCTTGTAAGCTTTTATTCACAAGAGAAGTTTTTATTCTTTTATTCATCTGTTCATAAATCAGATTTATTTTTTCAAATACCAGATCAATATTTTCACCGGTCAGGGCAGAGATGTTGATTCTTGGAGCATAACTAACAAATCTAAGCCTTCGTTCTAAGGAGTCCATCATGATTCTCATTTTGCCCTGATCCTTTTTTATCAAATCCCATTTGTTTATTGCTATTACTATGCCCTTTGCCTGTTCAAAAGCATAGCCACAAAGATGAGCATCCTGTTCTGTAACCCCTTCAGTAGCATCTATCATTATTACAGCCACATGGCATCTCTCTAAGCTATTTAAGGCCTTTATAACAGAAAACTTCTCTAACTTATCTTTTACCCTGCTTTTTCTTCTTATCCCTGCGGTGTCTATAAGAAGATATTCTTTTCCCTTAAAAGAAAAAAGAGTATCTACAGAGTCTCTGGTTGTGCCGGGAATGTCGCTAACAACAAGCCTCTCTTCTCCTATTACCTTGTTTATAAAAGAGGATTTGCCTACATTAGGTCTTCCTACAACAGCAACCTTTATAACATCTTCTGCTACTTCAGGTTCGCTCTTTTTTGATAAACCTTTTACCACCTCCTCCATAAGGGCTTTTATTCCTCTTCCATGTGCAGCAGACACAGGAAAAACCTTTCCCAGACCAAGTTTATAAAATTCTAAGCAGAGGGGTTCATGTTCAGAACTGTCTATCTTGTTTGCCACTACTATGACCTCTTTTCCTCTCTTTCTGAGCATCTCTGCCAGTTCTTCATCTAAGGGGGTGATACCTTGTCTTGCATCCAGTACAAAGATGATTTTATCAGCATCTTCTATGGCCAGCTCCACCTGCTTTTTTACCTTTTCTGAGATAGGATCTTTACCAGTGTCTTCAAATCCTCCTGTGTCTATGATAGTAATCTGGATGTCATTATAAATTATCTTTTTAAAGATCCTGTCCCTTGTTACTCCGGGTTGATCATCTACAAGTGCATGTCTGGAGCGAGTAATCCTGTTGAACAGGGTTGATTTACCCACATTAGGTCTTCCAACTATTGCTACTGTATTGGTTTTTTCCATTTTTTATGAATTGGCAGAATAATCTTTTATTTTTTCAAGGGCCTTGGGAATCAGGCGTCTTATAAAGGTCTCCTTATCAAAATCAGAAAGAGATTGATATCTATCATAGCCTGGAAAGTCTCTTTTTAAAACAGGCAATTTTGCCTGAAGAAAAGGGCCTATTTTTTCAAAGTCTCTCACAAGAATTGCTAAAGGATAGGACTCAGCTGGATAGCTTTCAAGCCATTTTAACCTTTTCATACACTCAAATCTTATCTGATCTAAAAGAAACAGATATTGATCTATCACAAACATCTTTTCTGGAGGAGTTAACTGTGAAAAGCGCATTCCTCCTCCCAGCTCCCTTATGTTCATAATGAGATCATAGATATAATAAACACTTTCACCCCTTCCCTTTGCCAAAAAGGCTAAGGCAGGCATAGAAATATGTCCTAATCTTGTGTCTGGCCCAAAATTTTCTTTGAATCTGCTTTTCCAGTTTTTAAACCCCTTTTTTACTTTTAATAAAAACCTTCCCTCTTCTATGCTTATAACCTTGCTCATTTCTTTTCCTTTTCTTTCTTTTCAATACATGCCTTTACAAAGCCATAAAAAAGTGGAGCAGGCTTTTCCATCTTAGACTTTAATTCTGGATGTGCTTGAGTAGCAACAAAGAATATGTGATTTGGAAGCTCTATAAATTCTACTAATCTTCCGTCCTTAGAGCTTCCAGAAAATACCATCCCTTTTTCCTGCAGAATAGAATGATAAGCAGGGTTGACTTCATATCTGTGTCGATGGCGTTCTGAAACCTCTTCCTGTTGATACAGGGAATAGACAAGAGAGTCTTTTTTTAAAACCGCTGAAAACGCTCCAAGTCTCATTGTACCACCTTTTTGCTTTACACTTCTTTGTTCGGGTAGAATATCTATTACAGGATGCGAAGTATCCGGATCAATCTCAGTGGAATTTGCATCTTTAAGATTGCAAACATTTCTTGCAAACTCCACAATGGCCAGCTGCATTCCAAAACAGAGTCCCAAAAATGGTATATTCCTTTCTCTTGCTTCCTTTATTACCTTTATCTTTCCTTCTGTACCTCTTTTTCCAAAACCTCCTGGCACAATAACACCATCCACTTCATTCAAAAATGATAGATCTCTCAGATTTGTTGTTTCTATCCATTTTATATTTATCTTGCATTTTAAATGGGCAGAACAATGCCTAAAGGCCTCTATAATAGAGGCATAAGAGTCTCCTAACTTTGTATATTTTCCACATATAGCGACTGTGATCTCTTTATCTGGATTTTTTATGTTATTTATAAGTCTTTCCCATCTGCTTAGATCAGGAGGACTGTAGATATTCAATTTTTTATGGATAATTTCAGGAAGCCCTTCTTTTTCAAAGACAAAAGGGATTTCATAAATGTCTTCTACATCCAAACCAGTAATCACTGCCTTTTCATCTACATCACAAAATATGGCGATCTTTCTTCTTATCTCAGGAGTGAGAAATTCAGCACACCTTCCTATGATTATATCTGGAAATATACCTCTCTGTTTTAGCAGATTTACGCTCTGCTGAGTTGGCTTTGATTTCTGTTCATTAACTCCATGTGGGATAGGAACATAGGTGAGATGTATATATATGATGTTTTCCTTTCCCACATCCTCTTTCATCTGTCTCATGGCTTCCAAGAACAATTCATTTTCTATATCACCTACTGTACCTCCTATCTCAATTATAACGAGATCTGGTTGCTCTTCTTTTACTATCTGAAAGATATAGTCCTTTATAAAATCAGTTACATGGGGAATATACTGGACCGTTTTTCCCAGATAGTCTCCTCTTCTTTCCTTCTCTCTTATCATCTCAAATACCTTACCCATGGTCAGATTCCACTTGCTTTTGCAGGATATACCTAAGAAGCGTTCATAATGGCCAAAATCCATGTCCACTTCGCCACCATCATCTAAGACAAAGACTTCTCCATGTTCATATGGATTCATTGTGCCTGGATCTACATTCAGATAACCATCACACTTTATAGGCACAATCTTCAGCCTTGAAGACAAAAGAAAACCTATGGATGCAGCAGCAATCCCTTTACCCAGACCTGATAAAACCCCGCCTGTTATTACTATATATTTTGTTGCCATAACTAATGTTTTTTTGTTTAAATTATCCCGTAGCTAAGATTAAGTCAACACCATTATAAGTCATACTAATGATTATTTCCTTTCATCCTTGTATAGCAGCAGATGTTCATATTATCCTTGGGGACAAACTTCCGGATCAAAAGGAACAATATATCTTAACTAAAGCTGATGCTGTTATACTGCCTCAAGGATGTAAAAAAGAGCTGTTCTATATGTGTGCAAAATCGGGTGTTCCAATCTTTCCTGAATACAAATATAGATTTGAATATCCTGGAAAAATAGGGCAGCTGAATTTATTCAAAAAATTTAAGCTGCCTCATCCTTGCTCTGTTCCACTTAGCAGTTTAGAAGAGCTATTAAAAAGAAGCAATTTTTTTCTTCAAAAGCTTCCGTTCTTTTTGAAAGAAAATATGAAACATGAGGGAGAGGGAGTATATTTTATAAAATACTTGTATGAGGTAAAAAAAATAGGAAAAAAAATCTCGGATAAGGTCTTGGTTCAAGAGTTTATAAGATGTGAGGGAAATGTTTTAAGAGTAGTAATAATTGGAGATGAGCTGATTTCTTACTGGAAAAGACCTTCAAAAAAAGGACAGCTCATTACTACAATAAGCAATAATGCTGAAATAGATTACAGATGGAATCCTTATTTACAGGAAAAAGGAAAGGCTTTGGTGAAAAAACTTGTTTCACAGACCAGTATCAATCTTGCCGCAGTAGATATTGTATTTAGAGAAGATGAGCCACTTCTTTTAGAAATAAATTATTACTTTGGGAGAAAAGGCCTTGGAGGAAGTGAAAGATATTATCAACTTCTCTTCTCTGCCGTAAAAAAATGGCTCATTCAAAAAGGTCTGTTTTCTAAATCTGTAAAATTGATCTGTTAAAATTGGCTCCAGAGTAGCGCCTTATCCAACGCACTCTGGAGCAGGATATTACAGCTCAAGCCATGAATCTGAGAAAAGAGTATGTCCTAAAATCACCTTTGCAGTCTTTACGTAATCTGCGAGCTTCCATCCGTGATTTGGGTTTTCTGGAAGAGAACTTATATCCACATCCTCTCCATCCATAATCTTATGAACAAGCTCTACTATGTCAGGTCTTTCCCCTCTTGCAATTGCAATCAATCCATCATCATGTGCATCTGCAATACAGGAATACATACCCTTTCTTTCCAGCATTATCATATAAGTCTGATTAATAATAGGCCTAAGATGCGTTGGAACACCATTAGATATATTAGAAAGTCCACATGTAGATTTAACTCCGGGAGCTATATCCTGAAGCATCTCCATAAATGTAAGCAGACTCATGAGCTGCTGTTGCTGGATGTTTAGAGGAGTTACTATTCCATCTACAAATATGTCCTCATTTTGGATTCCTGCTTCATTCATTGCATAGACCAGCTCTGCACAGAGCGCAGCCCTTTCATTTTCATCTCTTGGCAACCCTTCTGGACCCCACATAAGAGCAATAACCTGTGCATTGTACTTTACAGCAAGAGGAATCATCTTTTCATATCTTTCTGGCCTGCACATTATAGAGTTAATCAAGGCACGACTACTCTTATGTGCAGCTAATCCTGCCTCCATTGCCTCTATGTTTGATGTATCCAAGCTTAGGGGTGGATGGTCCGGCACTTCCTCTTCAATAGTTTTCACTATCCATTCCATAAGCTCTGGTCCATTTTTCCGAGCAGGTCCGATGTTTATGTCTATCCAGTCCATCCCTTTTTCTTTTTGAGCCTTTACTTCTTCAATAATAGGTTTTGGATCCTTGTTTTTAAATGCCTCTGCAAACCTTTTTGTAATAACGTTTATGTTTTCTCCTATCAGCTTCATACACTCCACTCCTTTTTATTTTATTTGGGCTGATAACCCATCTCTCTCAAAAACTTTGGTATCAGAGATGCATCTCTTGGTCCTATTACTATCTCCCAGTCAGGTAATTCATCTTCTAATTCGCCAGCAATTGCGGCAGCGTATCCAGGAATAATTATCCTCTTCTTGGCCACTTTTTCTGCAATACCACATTTCTTTACAAATGAAGCTACAAGGTCACCTGAGAACTTACCTGCTGCCCATGCAGTCATAACAGAAAGCCCCTCTGTATCCATTATAAGAAGCCAGCTTGGAACTCTGCTTCCCTCTATTTCTCCACTTACTATGAAGTAAGTGAGAGAGAAGTTTGTGGTTATAAGCACAGGAGAATTTTCATCAGGTGAATTGATCTCATATATTCCTTCTGTTACCGTCATTGGTCTTTGAGGATCAGTAAAGATATTCAATCTTTCTACAAGGAGTGGAAATAGACTTTCCCCTCTAAAATCAGAAAGCACCACCATGCTTCCATATTTTGGAATAAGCATGGCTGCTATCATGGTTTCTATATCTAAATTGCTTGCCATCTCACAGGGAAATGTTATGGTTGGAAAACCAAGTGCCCTGTTTCCTGCTTTAAGAGCTGCTCTTCTTATTGCTACCATGTCCTGAAATAGCTGTTTCATTTCTCTTGAACCAGGATCAAGCACAAGTTCCTTAAGTCCCATTCCAGTAAGCTTTTCAGTAAGAGGAATAAGTCCTTCAATATTTTCCGCCTTAACAGCAAGAGGAAGTTTCATCTCCTTTGCCATGTTTCCCATTTCATCTACATTATCCTTAGTGGCTGCATAAAGAAGAGGTCTTTTGAATGAACAGGCTGCAGCTGCTTCCTTTAGTACATCAGGTTTTTCACTCATAAGAACAAGACAGAATTCACTTTCTCTTGCTATCTTCTCTGCAGCAGCTTTGAACTTGTTTGCATCTCCATCCACATCCTTTAAAGCGACAAATTCAGGTCTTAGGTTTAGTCCAACTCTCTCATACTGAAATGCATTCCACTCCTTTAGTTTCCTGTCAAGTGTGTCCATATCTATATCAGATCCTACAAGCACTCCTATTGCAGTTGGATTATAGAATGTCTTTTCATGTCGGAACATTACTGTTTCACCGCCCACCTTAAATGCCCTAACTCCTGCTCCTATCTGAACAGGCCTTATTGGTGGAGCAGATGCCTCTGCTAACTTTTCTCTTGCCTCATCAGATATATAAGGGCATTGATCTAATTCTGCCTTACCTGCAGCAAGATTCATGGCAAAAGCTAAACAGGTGGGCACTCCACATTCACCACAATTTGTCTTTGGTAAAAGCTTAAATATCTGAATTCCAGTCAGACCCATTGTTTCATCTCCTCTCTTCTTTTATTTTTAAGGCCCAACCTTAAAAGAGGTCAGGCCTTTTTATACTTTTTATATTTATCCCATTATTGGTGGCATCTTAAGTGCAGGATGATCCTTCTTCTTTAAGAACTCAAGAACTGTTGCCTCATCAGTTCCAACTGTCTCATCAGCGATCCTATCCAACAGATCAGGAACTCCCACTTCCTTAGCCCTTTGTTCAAATCTTTCTCTTATCTCTTCTTTAAGAGATTTTGGCATCCATACAAGTCTTAATATACCACCATCTCCTTTAAGGAACTTTCTTTGGGCGATATTAAACTTAGAATGACCCAAAAATCCTGGTGACTGCTGTCCACCACCCATCATACCTGCAAGGGTTGTGAACTTCATTCCACATGGAGTATCTCCTGTATAATCCCTGTGAACAGTCATTATTCCATTGCAATTTGGAAGAACTGCTGCAATACATTCACAACAACCGCAGGTAGTCATTGGATAATGTACAATGCTGTACATGCATACTCTTTCTACTGTCTGACGGGATGTCTTAAATACAAACTCATTTACTCCTTTGAATTCACCTTTTTCTTCATCCAAGACTTCACCTTTTTCTACAGGCTGATTAGGTCCTGTTGGATTGATCTTATGAGCTGCCTTACAATCAAGCCAGTTATATGCACCACAAAGTCCTGTTCTCTCTGGACTAACTACACATACATGATTTGGTGCAAATGATTGACAAAGGGTACAGGAGTAAAAGATATCCACATCCTCATCTGTCATCTTTTCAACCCTTTCATCTCTCTTCTTATATTCAGCTCTTGCTTTTTCTACAAACTTCTCCACATCTTCTGGTTTTGTATATAGAGTAACTTGCACTTTATCTAATATGCTTCCAAAGTCCTGATGAAATTTTGCATGGAGAATTTTCCCTATATGCTTTAATGTGAATCCTTTTTCTGTTGCCTTTTTACTAATCCTGATCCATGCAATATCTCTTTGTCCAATGTGCATAATATACTGAGCATAGTTTATAAAATGATGGATCTGCCTTTCCAGTATTGGTTCAAAATCTTCCTGCATCTCACGACCTGCTACCTGGACATGTATTGCCAATGGCCATGATTTTCCTTCAAGCTCAGGTATATCAGGTCCTATTATCTCAATCTTTCCATCTTCTATCTCATTCATATCTACCATCTTACAAAGTTCTACTGCTAAGGCCTTTCCACCAAATTCACAGTACAGATCATCCTTCCTTACTCTTTCACCTTCAAATGCTGGACCATATGCAACAGGAATATCTATCTCTGTAATCGTGACTTTTACTCCTCTTACTTCTATTGACTTAGATACTATCTCATCATGTTTTACATTTGCAACTATATGCTCATATGGACATATACCAGTGACACGAATCTCAGGAATGTCTGTATCTGCAATGACTGGAACTCCCCAGTTTATTGCACCTGCTGCATTTGCTGCCCATTCTGCATTAACTTCCCCTAATGCGTTTACAAATGCAAATACTCTGTCTTTGCAATATGTAAGGATCTCCTTATAATTACCTGGCTGCATCCCTCCAAATGCCATAGCAACCCTACATGCAAATCCTAATGAAAACACAACAGAAGAAATATCAGGGCCAAATGGAATAAGACGAGTATTCCATCCGATCTGAACCCCTTGTTCTATAAGCTGTTCAGCAAAGGTGGTTCCATTCTGATTTGCATGCATAAGTACATAAATGCTTTTTACCTGATATTCCTCAGCTATCTTTTTTGCAGTTTCTGAATCAGGTGCTGCTCCTACTATTGCCGCAAATCCAGCAGTACTTCCATCCACACATTCCACACCTCTTTTTCTCATGATATTATCATCTGCTGCACCAAGCCATATCTTTCCATTTTCTACATCAGGATCTTCCACACCTGGCTGATAAAAATCAGGATCTTCAACATATCTTATTGCCTCTACTATCTCCTCTGCAAAAAGAGCTGCCATTCCAGCATCAAGTATCGGCCCCAGATATGGTAGATGACAGTCTCTTTTAATATGTGGTGGAAGTAAAGCCCTTGCCAACTCTAAAGGCTTTTTTGCAGAATCCAGATCTGTCACCTTTATTCCTGTAAGAGAATAGATTATAGGCAAATAATAGGCAGTATCTGGAAACTCCAACTTCTGGCTTCCACCATATTTTTCAAGCGCCTTTTTATATATTCCTTCTGCCTTAGAAACTATATTATATGCTCCTTGAACCACTGCAAATGCTACTAATTTTGACATAATTTATTCCTCCCTTCCTGAGAGTAGTTTATTTTATATTTCCATTTCCCGTCTGGCTGCTATATCAGCCAATGTCTTTTCACGTGTCTTATCAATACCAAGCTCTTTGCGTTTTTTATCTATATGAGCAATCATCTTTTGTGCCATCTCCTTTGGATCCTTTGCTACATCCCACATTCCACCGTAAATCTTTTCAAACTCTTTGAATAGATATTCCTTAAATTCTGGGGCCCCATCTACAGGAAGATGCCCACCAAATACTGTATATACTCCTGACACTACAAAATAATGTCCTATGGAAATAGCCTTTTCACTCATCCATTCTGGTGCTGCACCTGCTACAGGGAGAGCGCTTATATCATTTGCCCCTGCTACCTTTGCTGCTTCTGCGGCTGCCATAAGGATCCTGCTATTATCTACGCAGGAACCCATATGGAGAACAGGAGGAATTCCTACTGCCTCACATATCTCTGCCAAGCCTGGACCACAGAATACCTGTGCAGATTCTGGCGTAAGCAATCCTGCTTTAGCACAGGCAATGGCATTACATCCTGTAGTAAGAACTATAACATCATTCTTTATAAGCTCTTTTACAACTTCTACATGAAAGCTATCATGGGGTATTCTTGCATTATTACAACCAACAACTCCAGCTACACCTCTAATCCTGCCATTTACTATATTATCAACCAGAGGAGCATATGATCCTCTGAATGTTCCACCCAAGCAATAGTTTATTGCTTCATAGCTGAATCCTGCTACAAGCTCTTGTTTCTCATCAGGGATGATTACTGGTTTTTCTCTATTTGGGAAGTTTTCAATAGCAAGTCTTACTATCTTTAATGCATCTTCATAAGCAGAATGTTCATCAAATTCAATATGAACACAATGTCCAGATCTTATCTTTGCCCTTGGGTTGGTGGTAATAATCTTAGTGTGGAAACACTCAGCTACATTTGCGATATTTTCCATTATACACTGTACATCCACTATCATCGCGTCTACAGCACCTGTAACAATGGCAAGTTCTTGCTGTAGGAAGTTTCCTGCTAATGGAATACCGTGCCTCATAAGAACTTCATTTGCTGTACAGCAAATTCCCGCTATCTGAATCCCCTTTGCTCCTTTTTCTTTTGCAAGCTGCTGCATTTCAGGAGAATTTGCTGCAGCAACTATCATCTCACTTAAAAGTGGCTCATGACCATGAACAATTATATTTACATGGTCTTCTTTCAGCACTCCAAGATTTGCGGTACTTTTTAGTGGAAATGGGCAACCAAACAAGACATCTTGTAAATCTGTGGCAATCATTGAGCCACCCCATCCATCAGCAATAGCAGCTCTTGTGCACTGATGGACAATATTTTCATAATCCTGATCCACTCCTATATGGGTTCTATGCATAATCTCAACAATTTCTCTATCTATTCCTCTGGGAATTACTCCCAG
>JAMOPX010000052.1 GCA_027064285.1 Desulfobacterales bacterium
GGAGATAATGTGACGTTAGATGTATCTTTGATAACGCCTGTGGCCTTAGAAGAAGGTTTAAGGTTTGCTATAAGGGAAGGTGGAAGAACCGTTGGTGCAGGTGTGATTAGTAAGATATTGGAATAAATTTGGGGTAGATGAATATATGTTGACCAATCAGAGAATAAGAATAAGGTTAAAGGCCTATGATTATAGGCTTGTAGATCAGGCGGCAAAGGAGATAGTAGATACAGCAAGAGAAACAGGAGCAAGGGTAGTTGGTCCTATCCCACTGCCCACTGTAATAAATAAGTATTGTGTTCTTAGGTCACCTCATGTAAACAAAAAGTCAAGGGAACAGTTTGAGATAAGAACACATAAACGTTTATTAGATATATTAGAGCCAACTCATCAAACAATAGATGCCCTTATGAAATTGGATCTTCCAGCTGGGGTTGATGTGGAGATTAAGCTTTGATCAAAGGAGGAAGAGATTTTGCTATGGTAACTAAGCTGTTTGGAAAAAAATTAGGTATGACGAGGTATTTCTTAGAGGATGGTAGAAGTGTTCCAGTGACAGTGTTAAAGGTAGGGCCCTGTGTGGTTATCCAGAAAAAAACAGTTCAAAAAGAAGGATATAACGCGATCCAATTAGGATTTGAGCTTAAGAAAGAAAGCAGAGTAAACAAACCTATGAAAGGGCATTTTTCAAAAGCAGGTAAAGGATGTTTTGCTTTCTTAAAAGAAGTAAGAGTAGAAAATCCTGACGAATTTGAATTAGGACAAGAGATAAAGGCAGATATATTCAAGCCAGGGGAATTGGTAAATGTAACCGGTAGAAGTAAGGGCAGGGGATTTGCTGGTGTTATGAAGAGGTGGGGATTTTCTGGTGGTCCTCAGACTCATGGTTCCCGTTCTCATAGGATCCCTGGTTCTATTGGAATGTGTGCTACTCCTGGAAGAGTATATAAAGGTAGAAAAATGCCTGGAAGAATGGGAAATCAGAGGGTAACTGTAAAGAATCTACAGGTGATAGATGTAAGACCAGAGATAGATGTGGTAGTTGTAAAAGGTGCTATTCCAGGGAGCAGAAATGGTTTTATAGAAATATCCAAGATAAGTAGCTGAGGTGGAAGATGGGAATAAAAGTGGATGTATATAATTTAAACAAAGAAAAGGTTTCTGAAATAGAGTTAAATGAAAATATCTTCAATGTTCCTATAAAAAAACACTTGCTACATTTTGTAGTAGTAGCGCAGTTGAGTGCTAAAAGGGCAGGGACTGCATGTGCAAAGACAAGAGGAGAAGTAATCTATTCGGGAAGAAAGTTGTGGAGACAAAAGGGTACAGGGCGAGCAAGGGTAGGAGATGCTGGTTCTCCTATAAGAGTAGGTGGAGGAGTGGTCTTTCCTCCAAAGCCAAGAGATTACACTAAGAAGGTAAACAAAAAAGTAAAAAAAGCAGCTTTGAAAATGGCGTTAACTGATAAACTTAAAAATAATGCATTGTTTATAATAGATGATCTTGAGCTACCAGAGATAAAGACAAAAAGATTTGTAGAAGTGTTAAAGAGGTTTGAATTGAATAATGGCAAAAAGATCGTTTTTGTGGTTTCAAAAGAACATGAAAACTTAGAAAAATCTTCTCGCAATGTTCCTAATGTAAAGGTTTTAAGATGGGAAGGCTTGAATGTGTATGATCTATTAGTATATGACTTTCTTGTTTTGGAGGAGCCTGCTGTAAAAAGTATAGAGGAGGCATTGTTATAGTGAATATATACGAAGTTATAAAAGGGCCTCATATTACTGAAAAAGCTACTACCTTAAAGGAAGATAATAGACAGGTAATCTTCAAAGTACATCCTGATGCAACAAAAATAGATATAAAAAGAGCAGTAGAGACAATATTTAAAACAAAGGTACTTAAAGTTAGAACTATCAATGTAAGGGGTAAAAAGAAGAGGTTTGGGAGAATTGTTGGTAAGAAGCCAGACTGGAAAAAGGCCATTGTTACTATTGCGCCGGGAGAAGATATTGAAAAATTTAGTGGGGTATAATTATGGGGATAAAGACATATAAACCTACATCACCGGGCATAAGATTTATGACAACTCTGACTTTTGATGAGATAACTAAGACAGAACCTGAAAAGAGTTTACTTGTGCCTTTAAAGAAGACAGGCGCAAGAAATTTTATGGGAAGGATTACTGTCAGGCATAGAGGAGGAGGGCACAAGAGACTTTATAGGATTATAGATTTTAAAAGAGATAAAGATGGAATTCCTGCAAAAGTTGCAGCTATTGAATATGATCCTAATAGAAGTGCTAATATTGCTCTATTACATTATTTGGATGGAGAAAAGAGATATATACTTGCTCCAAATGATTTAAAAGTTGGAGATATGGTGGTCTCTGGTCGTGGAGTAGAGATAAGAGTAGGAAATGCTCTGCCTTTAAAAGATATTCCTCTTGGCACATATGTGCATAATATTGAATTAAAACCTGGTGCAGGAGGACAATTAGCAAGGAGTGCCGGAACATACGCTCAGGTTATGGCAAAAGAAGGAAGATATGTGCATCTGAGACTTCCTTCTGGTGAAGTAAGAATGGTATTTGAAGAATGTAAGGCAACAATAGGTCAGGTTGGAAATTTAGACCATGAAAATATATCTATTGGTAAAGCAGGGAGAAGTCGCTGGCTTGGAAGGAGACCAAAAGTAAGAGGAGTTGCTATGAATCCTGTGGATCATCCTCATGGAGGTGGAGAAGGAAAGACTTCTGGTGGGCGTCATCCTGTAACTCCTTGGGGTGTTCCTACAAAAGGCTATAAAACTAGAAGGCGTAAAAAGCCAAGTGATAAGTTTATAATAAAGAGGAGGAAGTAATGCCCAGATCCTTAAAAAAAGGGCCATTTGTAGATGATCATTTATTAAAAAAGGTGAGAAAGGCTAAAGAGACAGGTAGTAAAAAGGTGATAAAAACATGGTCCAGACGCTCTACTATTATTCCAGAATTTGTAGGGCTTACATTTGCAGTACATAATGGAAAGAAATTTATCCCTGTATTTGTAACTGAAGATATGGTAGGTCATAAACTGGGAGAATTTGCTCCCACTCGAACCTTTTATGGGCATGCGGGTGATAAAAAATCCAAAGTAAAAGGTAAAAAATAAAGGATAGAGGCTATGATTGCGAAGGCACATGCAAGGTATATAAGAATATCTCCGCGTAAGATAAGACTTGTTATGGATGCGGTGAGGGGCAAAAAGGTAGAAGAAGCGTTAAATATACTTTCCTTTATGCCAAAAAAGGGAGCATCTATACTTAAAAAGCTGATTGAATCTGCAGTAGCTAATGCCCAAGAAAATCAGAATTTGGATGTAGATCAGCTTAGAATTGCTCAGATATATGCCGACGAAGGACCTGTGCTAAAGAGATGGAGACCAAGGGCCTTGGGTAGAGCGACTATGATAAGAAAAAGGACAAGTCATCTTACTGTTATATTAGAAGAAATAAAATAAATGGAGGCAAATATTGGGACAGAAGGTACATCCTATAGGTTTTAGAGTGGGTATTTATAGGAATTGGGATTCTAGATGGTTTGCAAAAAGAGGATATGGAGAATCTGTTTTAGAAGATTTTAGGATTAGAAACTTTATTAAAAAAAGGTTAATTCATGCTGGGATCTCCAAAATTGAAATAGAAAGAGCAGCAAACAAGATAAGGATAATAATACATACTGCAAGGCCAGGTATAGTGATTGGAAGAAGAGGAGCAGATATAGAAAGACTAAGAGCAGAGTTAGAAGGTTTTCTAAAAAAGCCTGTTTATATAGATATACAGGAAGTTAAAAGGCCTGAAGTGGATGCTCAGCTAGTAGCAGAAAATGTGGCTATGCAATTGGTAAGAAGAGTTCCTTTTAGAAGGGCAATGAAAAAAGCAGTAGGGACAGCTCTAAGATTTGGTGCATTAGGTATAAAGATAGCTTGTAGTGGCAGGTTAGGTGGGGCAGAGATGGCACGTAGAGAGTGGTATAGAGAAGGTAGATTGCCTTTAAATACTTTGAGAGCTGATATTGATTATGGTTTTGCTGAAGCTTTTACTACATATGGAGTAATAGGTGTTAAGGTTATGATCTTTAAAGGTGAGTTGTTACCAGAAAAAAAAGGACAAAAGGAATAGGGTGATGCTATGTTAGCTCCGAGAAAAGTAAAATATAGGAAGCAACAGAAAGGTAGAATGAAGGGAAAAGCATCCCGTGGAAATACCTTAGCGTTTGGAGATTTTGGGTTGCAGGCGCTTGAATGTTGTTGGCTTACAGCAAAGCAGATAGAAGCAGGCAGAATAGCTATTACAAGACATGTAAAAAGAGGTGGTAAGATATGGATCAGGGTGTTTCCTGATAAACCAATAACAAAGAAGCCTGCTGAAACCAGAATGGGTAAAGGTAAAGGTTCAGTTGAAGAATGGGTTGCTGTAGTAAAACCGGGTAAGATAATATATGAACTTCATGGGGTTTCAAAGGAAGTTGCAGAAGAGGCATTACGTTTAGCAAGCCATAAACTTCCTATTGCTACAAGGTTTGTAATGAGGAGTCAATAAGATATGAAGGCAAGTGAACTGAGAAATCTAAGTGATGAAGAACTGAAGGAAAAGGAAAGGCAGTTAAGAAGAGAACTATTTAACTTGAGATTTCAAAAAGAAAGTGGTCAATTAGGAGATACCTCTCTAATAAAGAAAATAAAAAAAGACGTGGCAAGGGTTTTGACTATATTGAGAGAAAGAGAGCTAAAGAAAGTAGAGGAAAAGGATTAGTATTATGGAAAAAAGAGGAAATAAAAAGATATTTATAGGAACAGTTGTTAGTGATAAAATGGATAAAACAGTTGTGGTTTTAGTAGAAAGATTAACTCAACATCCTATCTATAAAAAATATATAAAAAAAAGAAAGAAATTTATGGCTCATGATCCTAAAAATATGTGTGGTATTGGGGATAAAGTAAAGATAATAGAAAGCAGACCATTGAGCAGAAGAAAAAGGTGGCAGGTTATTGAGATATTAGAAAAAGGAAAGCTATTATCTAAGGTAAAAGAAGAAAAATCTACTTAAGAAAATGAACAGTAATAGTAGGGAGTACTTCAATGATTCAGCAAGAGACCAGGTTGAAAGTGGCAGATAATTCTGGAGCAAAGGAAATAAGTTGTATAAGAATTCTTGGTGGTACAGGGAAAAAATATGCCACAATAGGAGATATAATTGTGGCTTCTGTAAAGGATGCTCTTCCAGATTCAAAGGTGAAAAAAGGTGATGTAGTAAGAGCAGTGGTGGTAAGGACAAAAAAAGAAATAAGAAGACCGGATGGATCCTATATCAAATTTGATGAAAATTCAGCAGTTTTGATTAGCCCTCAAGGGGATCCTATAGGAACACGTATATTTGGACCTGTGGCCAGGGAATTAAGGCAGAAGAATTTTATGAAGATTGTATCCTTGGCTCCGGAGGTTCTCTAATAAATTTAAGTTGTTAAGAGGAGTGATAAATTGGCTAAACGCAAGTTTATTAAGTCTCTAAAGATAAAAAAAGATGATAAGGTAATGGTAATTGCGGGAAAAGATAAAGGAAAGATCGGTACTGTATTAAGCGTAGATAAAGAAAAACAAAGGGTTGTGGTTGAGAAAGTAAACATAGTAAAAAGACATTTGCGTCCTTCTGTAAATGCTCCTCAGGGAGGGATAGTAGAAAAAGAAGCGCCTATACATATTTCTAATGTTATGTTGATATGTAATAAGTGTGCTCAGCCTACAAGGATAGGCAAAAAGGTATTAGAAGATGGAAGAAAAGTAAGAGTTTGTAAGAAGTGTAAAGAACCAATTGATGAATAAGTTGGAGGGAGATAATTTTGTCCAGGTTAAGGGAAAAATATTATAATGAAGTTGTTCCAACTTTGATGAAGGAATTTAAATATAAAAATCGAATGGCAGTACCACGAGTAGATTCTGTGGTGCTTAATATGGGTTTGGGAGAGGCTATTCAAAATATTAAGGTTATTGATTCAGCAGTAGAAGAGTTATCTCTTATTGCTGGTCAAAGGGCAGTAGTTACAAGAGCAAAACGCTCAATTGCTGCTTTTAAACTGCGTAAAGGAATGCCTATTGGATGTAAAGTTACATTGAGACGCAAAAGGATGTGGGATTTTTTAGATAAGCTTTTTAATATAGCATTACCAAGAGTTAAGGATTTCAGAGGTATTCCTGATAAGATATTCGATGGACATGGAAATTGCACCATAGGGATAAGAGAGCATATAATATTTCCTGAAATTGACTATGATAAAATAGATAAGGTAAAAGGAATGAATGTTACCATAAAAACTACTGCAAAAACAGATGTTGAAGCATTTTATTTACTAAAGTACTTAGGTATGCCTTTTAGGGCATAAAGGAGGGAAGACTTTGGCAAGAAAAGCTCTTATAATTAAAGCTCAGAAAGAGCCTAAATTCAAAGTGAGGAAATATAATAGATGTCCTATTTGTGGTAGAGCCAGGGCATTTCTCAGAAAGTTTAATATGTGTCGAATCTGTTTTAGAAAGCTTGCGCTTGCAGGACAGATACCCGGCATAAGGAAATCAAGCTGGTAGGTGGAGGTTCTTAGATATGACAATGACAGATCCTATTGCAGATATGTTAACAAGGATAAGAAATGCATTAAGAGTTCAGCATGAATATGTAGATATCCCGGGATCAAAGATGAAGTTAAGAATTGCGGAAATTCTGAAATTAGAAGGATATATAAATAATTTTCAAGTGATATCTGAAGGGCCAAAAAAGACGATCAGGATATTTTTAAAATATGACGCAAAAGGAAGGTCTGTGATAGAAGGATTAAAAAGGGTTAGCAAACCAGGTAGGCGAGTTTATGCAGGATATAAAGATATCCCAAGAGTATTAAATGGTTATGGAATAAATATTATTTCCACATCCAAGGGAATTATGACGGATAAAGAGGCAAGAAAGGCGCGGGTAGGTGGAGAAATAATTTGTACAATATGGTAAAATAAAAAAAGTCTATTCAAAAAATTTTTTGAGCAGGCTCGATAAGAAGATAGAGGGGTTATTAGAAGATTTAGAAATTTTTAAATTATATCTTTTTTGAGGCTGTTAGAGATTATCTTTAGCAGCCTCAAATAAGGAGTTGACTTATGCCAGGTGAATCCAGAATTGGGAGAAGACCTATTCCTATACCCCAGGGGGTTCAGGTAAAATTAGATGGTAATCTTGTTACTGTAAAAGGTCCAAAGGGAGAGCTGAAAAGGGAAATTCATCCTGATATAGGCATTGAGATTCAGGACAATGTAATAAAAGTCTTTATTAAAAAGCACACAAAAAAGAGTAAAGCACTGCATGGTCTTTTTAATTCTTTGATATGGAATATGGTAAAAGGGGTAACAGAAGGTTTTAAAAAGGCGCTTGAAATTGTTGGGGTGGGATATAGAGCAGAGCTTAAAGGTAGAACTATTGTTTTAAATTTAGGATATTCTAATCCCATAGAGTTTGAATTGCCAAAGGGTATAGATGCTCAGGTGGAAAGGAGTAAGATTGTATTAATGGGCATAGATAAAGAGCTTGTTGGTGAAACTGCTGCTAAGATTAGAAGATTTAGGCCACCTGAACCTTATAAAGGAAAAGGTATAAGGTATGAAGGTGAGATAATTATTAAGAAAGCTGGTAAAGGCGGAGGTGCTAAGTAAATAATGGGAAGACTTAGTAAAAGAGAAGCAAGATTGCGCAGAAAAAAGAGGATACGCAAAAAGATTCGTGGAACTTCTGAAAGGCCACGTTTGTGTGTTTATAGAAGTCTGAGGCATATTTATGCTCAGATAATAGACGATACAATGGGTAGAACTTTGGCTTCGGCTTCTACTTTATCAAAAGATATAGCTCCTGTGGTGGGCAAGGACTCTGGTAATAAAAAAGGAGCAGCTGTAGTAGGAGAGGCCATAGCAAGGATGGCTTTAAGTAAGGGAATAAAAAGGGTTGTTTTTGATAGAAACGGTTTTTTGTATCATGGTAGAGTAAAAGAGTTAGCTGAAGCAGCAAGAAAAGCAGGATTAGAATTCTAATAAGGAGAGATTATATGGAGCAAGAACTCCAGCTAATAGAAAAGGTGGTACATGTAAAAAGAGTTGCAAAGGTAGTAAAAGGAGGACGTAGATTTAGTTTTAGTGCCATAGTTGTGGTAGGAGATGGAAATGGAAGAGTAGGTATGGGCCTTGGTAAGGCGAAAGAGGTGCCTGATGCTATAAGAAAAGGCATAGAAAAGGCAAAAAAGGATATGAAACCAATTGCTATTCAAAATGGCACTATTCCATATGAGGTTATAGGAAAAGCAGGGGCAGGTATGGTATTGCTTAAGCCTGCATCCCCTGGAACTGGTATTATTGCTGGTGGTGCGGTCAGACCTGTGCTTGAAGCAGCAGGAATTCACAACATACTTACAAAGTGTATTGGCTCTAATAATCCTCATAATGTAGTAAGAGCAACTTTAGCTGGACTCCGTTCATTAAGAACTCCGGAGGAGATTGCACATCGTAGAGGAAAGAAACTGGAAGAAATAAAGGGGTAGAAAATGGGCGCTATTATTAAAGTCACACTTGTAAAAAGTGGAATAGGACAGAGCAGGAAAATAAAGGATACCTTAAGGGCTCTTGGTTTTAGAAAACTTTATCAGACAATTACAGTAAAAAATCATCCTTCGGTGTTAGGTATGCTCAGAAAAGTGTCTCATTTAGTAAAAATTGAATTGGAGCAGGAGTAATATGAAAATACACGAACTTTCACCAAAACCTGGTTCAAAAAGGAATAGAAAGAGGGTCGGTAGAGGTCCGGGATCCGGGCATGGAAAGACTTCATGTCGAGGCCAGAAGGGACAAAATGCACGTTCTGGTGGAGGTCCTGCGAGAGGCTTTGAAGGTGGACAGATGCCTATACACAGAAGACTTCCAAAAAGAGGTTTTAAAAATATATTTAAAAAGGAATATGAAATTCTAAATATAAAAGATTTAAATATATTTAAGCCAAACGAAGAGGTAGGAATAGATAAGCTTATAGAAAAAGGTCTTGTGTATGGAAATGCTGATGGCGTAAAATTGTTAGGAGATGGTGAAATTTCTTATCCTCTCTTTATAAAAGTCCATAAGGCAAGCAAAACTGCAATAGAGAAGATTTCAGCCAGCGGTGGAAGAGTGGAGTTATTAGGATAATATGACAGGATTTCAGAATATACCTAAGATTCCAGAGCTGAGAAAGAGGATCTTATTCACTTTCCTCATGCTTATTGTGTACAGGTTAGGATGTCATATACCTACACCAGGAATAAATGGAGCTGCCTTAGCTGCTTTTTTCTCGCAAAAGCAGGGCACCATATTTGGTATGGTGGATATGTTTACAGGTGGTGCGTTACGCAGAATGTCTATAATGGCACTTGGAATTATGCCCTATATAAGTGCGGCTATTATATTAGAGCTTCTCTCAATTGTTATCCCTGAAATAGGGAGATTGAGAAAAGAAGGGGAGTTGGGCAGAAGAAAATTTACCGAGTATACCAGATATGGGACAGTATTTCTAAGTTTTGTCCAAGGATTTGGTATAGCTATTGGTCTTGAAAATATGGCAGGACCTGGAGGCTCGCTAATTGTGCCTGTGGGTGGATGGGGTTTTAGACTGCTTACAGCTATTACATTGTGTGCAGGAACTGTTTTTCTGATGTGGATAGGTGAGCAGATTACTGAAAGGGGAATTGGTAATGGTATCTCTCTAATAATATTTGCTGGAATTGTTGCACGTATGCCAGTAGCTGTAGCCAATACTCTAAGACTTATAAAAACAGGTGAACTTACTCCATTTTTTATGCTCCTTTTGTTGGCATTTATGATTTTAGTGATCGGAATAATAGTCTTTGTTGAAAAAGGGCAAAGGAGAATTCCTGTTCAATATGCTAAAAGAGTGATAGGAAGAAGAATATATGGGGGGCAGACCACTCATCTGCCTTTAAAGGTAAATACTGCGGGAGTTATTCCGCCTATTTTTGCGTCATCTATGCTTATGTTTCCAGCTACTATAGCGAACTTTATTGATCCAAACAAGATGCCTTTGTTGCATCAAATAGTAAACTATTTAAGACCCGGAAATCTGGTTTATAGTATTATATATGTGATTCTTATTTTCTTTTTCTGCTATTTTTATACAGCTGTTCAGTTTAATCCTATGGATGTAGCTGATAGCATGAAGAAGCAAGGCGGATATATCCCAGGGGTAAGACCTGGAAAGAGTACTGCTGAGTATATAGACAGGGTGCTAACAAGACTTACTTTTTGGGGTGCTGTATATGTCTCGGCTATTTGTGTACTGCCACAAATTTTGATATTTAAATTACATGTGCCATTTTATTTTGGGGGGACAGGGCTTCTTATAGTAGTGGTAGTAGCGATGGATACTATTACACAAATAGAAGCTCATATGCTTATGAGACACTATGAAGGTTTTGTAAAAAGAGGTTTTGTAAAGGTTAGATAATATGCCAAAAGAAGAACCAATAGAGGTAGAGGGTACAGTTAAAGAAGCATTGCCAAATGCTATGTTTAAAGTGCAGTTGGATAATGGATATGAAGTGTTAGGTTACATTTCTGGAAAGATGAGAAAACATTATATAAGGATTTTGCCTGGAGATAGGGTAAAAATTCAGCTTTCCCCTTATGATCTTACAAGGGGTAGGATTGTTTATAGAGAAAGTAAATAAGGAGGTTTTAAAGTGAAGGTTTCTCCTTCTGTAAAAAAGAGGTGTATGAAGTGTAAGATCATTAAAAGAAAAGGTGTGGTAAGAGTGATATGTGAAAATCCACGCCATAAAAAAAGACAAGGATAAAAAGGAGAGTATTTATGCCGAGAATAGCAGGGGTAGATTTGCCAAAAAATAAAAGGATAGAGATTGCATTAACTTATATATATGGTATTGGTAGAAGCAGTGCTAAAAAAATATTAGAGGAAGCAGAGATAGATCCGAATACGAAATCAGATGATCTTAAACCGGAAGATATCACAAAAATAAGAAGAATTATTGATGAGAAGTATAAAGTAGAGGGGGAGCTTAGGCGAGAAGTAGCAATGAATATAAAAAGACTTATGGAAATAGGCTGCTATAGGGGATTGCGCCATAGAAGAGGGCTTCCTGTTAGAGGACAGAGAACCAGGACTAATGCAAGAACAAGGAAAGGGCCGAGAGGAGCCAGCATAGGAAGAAGAAAAAGAGAAAAGGCAGGATCCTAAAATAGAGGAGATAAGAGATGGCAAGAGCAAGAAGAAAAGGAAGGACAAAAAAAGAAAAAAAGAATGTACATACTGGAATAATTCATATACATTCTACTTTTAACAATACTATAATTACTGTAACTGATCCTCAAGGCAATGTGATAGCTCAATCCAGTGCTGGAAGAGTAGGGTTTAAAGGTTCAAGGAAAAGTACCCCTTTTGCAGCTCAGATGGCTGCAAAAGATGCGATTCAAAAGGCTATGGAACATGGGCTTAGGGTAGCAGAGGTGAGAATAAAAGGGCCAGGGGTAGGTAGGGAAGCAGCACTTAGGGCACTTCAGGTGGAAGGACTTACTATTACTCTTATTAGAGATGTTACTCCTATACCCCATAATGGCTGTAGGCCACCAAAGAGAAGAAGAGTCTAAAGTAAAGGAGGTTTATCTTGGCAAGATATACAGGTCCTGTTTGCAGATTATGTCGTAGAGAAAATACCAAATTGTTCCTTAAAGGAGACCGATGTTTTACTGACAAGTGTTCTTTTGAGAGAAGATCTTATCCACCAGGACAACATGGGCCAACACAAAGAAGGGAAAAATATTCTGATTATAGAATACAGTTAAGGGAAAAACAGAAGGTTAAAAGGATATATGGTATCTTAGAAAAGCAGTTTAGGATATATTATGAGAGAGCCGAAAGAATGAAAGGGATTACAGGTACCAATCTTCTTATCCTTTTGGAGAGAAGGTTGGATAATGTTGTATATAGACTGGGTTTTGGTTCTTCTAGGAAACAGGCAAGACAATGGGTGCGGCACGGACATTTTTTGGTAAACGGTAGAAAAGTAGATATTCCTTCATATCAGGTGGATGTTGGAGATGTTATAGAAGTAAGAGAAAAGAGTCGTTCTATACCTCAGTTGTTAGAAGCCATGCAGACCATAGAAAGACGGGGTATACCAGAATGGTTAGATCTGGACAAGGACAAGTTCAGGGGTGTTATTAAGGGATTGCCAACGAGAGAGTCTATTGATATCCCGATCCAAGAACAGTTAATTGTAGAATTTTATTCAAAATAACAATAAAAAAGCAAAAAAATAATAGCCATGGGGGAAATATTGGTAGATCTTAAAAGTAGAAATTGGAGAGAACTGATTAAACCAAAACGGATTACAATAGAGAAAAGTGATTCTACATATGGAAAGTTTGTAGCTGAGCCTTTAGAAAGAGGTTTTGGGATTACCATAGGTAACGCTTTGAGGAGAATACTGCTTTCCTCTATTCAAGGCTCAGCAATAGTTGCGGTAAAAATCAAAGGGGTTGTACATGAATTTTCTACTATTCCCGGAGTGGTAGAAGATGTGACTGATATTATTCTGAATCTGAAGAGGGTAAGATTAAGACTTTTGGATAGAGAGGAAGCGGTAATTCATTTGTTTAAAGAAGGAGAAGGAGATGTAAAGGCAGGGGATATAGACACCCATGGACTTGTGGAGGTACTGAATCCTGAGCATCATATAGCTACCCTTGCAAAGGATGGAAAATTGGATATAGAAATGGTGGTAAAGATGGGAAAAGGATATGTGCCGGCAGAAAGGCATAAGCCAAAGGAATCAGAAATAGGTGTTATATATGTAGATGCTATTTTTTCTCCGATTACAAAAGTAAATTTTAGAGTAACTCAAGCAAGGGTGGGTCAGTTGACTGATTATGACAGTCTTACAATGGAGATATGGACAGATGGTAGTGTAAACCCCGAAGATGCGCTTGCGTATGCTGCAAAGATACTCAAAGAACAAATGAATCCATTTATAAATTTTGAGGAATTACCTGAACCAGAAGAAGAGGAAGAAGAGGAAGAAAAGAAAGAAGAAGAGAGAAGACTTATGGAACTTTTATCTAGGCCTGTATCTGAACTAGAGCTTTCTGTGAGAGCAGCAAATTGTCTGAAAAATGCAGGCATTAGATATATAGGTGAACTTGTTCAAAAAACAGATCAAGAAATGCTTAAGACACAGAACTTTGGAAGAAAATCTCTTAATGAGATAAAAACAGTGCTTGCAAGTATGGGCTTAAGCTTAGGTATGAAAGTGGATTTTCATCCTCCAGATACTGCTGAATCAGAGAAAGAGGAGCAGGCAGAAAAAGAGTCTGAAAAACCAGAAGAAAATAAAATAGAAGAGGATAAAGGTCATGAGACATAGAAAGGGAGGTAAAAAACTGGGTAGAAATCCTGCTCATAGAAGAGCACTTATTAGAAATTTGGTTACTGCACTCTTTAAGTATGAACAAATTGAGACAACTGATACAAAGGCAAAGGTTTTAAGACCAGTGGCAGAGAAGATGATAACTTTGGCAAAGAGAGGAGATTTGCACGCCAGAAGGCAGGCTCTTGCATTCATTCAAGAAAAAAAAGTAGTTCACAAATTATTTGAAGAAATTGCAAAGAAATATATGGATAGACAAGGTGGATATATTAGAATTATAAAAAAAGGTGTAAGAAAGGGGGATGCAGCACCCATTTCTGTTGTGCAATTGATTCCTACCGAGGAAATGAAGGCCGAAGTTGCGCCTGAGAAAACAGAAGAGTAGCAATAGTTTATAAGTTAAGGGGAAAGAGTGTCGGCCTTTGGTCATAAAGACCTGCTGAGTATAAAACAGCTTTCTGTATCAGATATAGAATTTATTTTAGAAGTAGCAACTTCATTAAAAGAGTTAATCTACAGAGATATCAAAAAGGTTCCCACCCTTAGAGGAAAAAGCATAATAAATTTTTTTTATGAACCCAGTACCAGAACGAAAACCTCTTTTGAAATGGCTGCTAAGATTCTGGGCGCAGATACTATAAGTATATCTGCCTCTACGAGTAGCATGGTAAAAGGGGAAACCCTGATAGATACTGCTAAAAATCTGGAAGCAATGAATCCGGACATAATAGTAATTAGACACTCTTCCACAGGTGCTCCCCATCTTATTGCAAAAAGAATAAAGGTTGGTGTGATAAACGCAGGGGATGGAATAAATGAGCATCCTACTCAGGCACTTCTTGATCTATTCACTATAAAAGAAAAAAAGGGAGAAATAAAAGGGTTAGAAGTAGCAATAATAGGAGATATTGCTCATAGCCGTGTGGCAAGATCTGATATAATCGCTCTAAAAAAAATGGGAGCCAATGTAACCGTAGCAGGCCCTCCCACAATGATTCCAATGGAGGTAGAGTCTTTTGGTGTAAGGCTTTGTCATGATCCTTATGAAGCTGTTAAAGGAAAGGATGTAGTGATTGGATTGAGAATCCAGCTTGAAAGACAGAAAAAAAATCTTTTTCCCAGTCTTAGAGAATATTCAAATATGTTTGGTATAAGCAAAAAAATGCTCGAGTTTACTAAACCAGATGCTATAGTAATGCATCCTGGTCCTATGAATAGGGGTGTAGAAATAATGAGTGATGTAGCAGACAGTGGCAGATCTGTTATATTAGATCAAGTTACAAATGGGGTGGCAGTCAGGATGGCTATTTTATACCTGCTTATTGGGGGACAAAAATAGATGATTTTAATCAAAGGCGGCACTGTTGTTGACCCTGTAAAAGATAGGATAGAAAAGTTAGATATAGTCATTGATAAAGATAGAATAAAAGACCTTGTTCCGTGTGGCAAGATTTTTGAATCAGACCAGTTTGAATTTATAATAGATGCTCAAGGAATGATAATAACTCGTGGGCTCGTTGATATGCATGTGCATTTAAGAGAGCCAGGCCATGAATACAAAGAAGATATAAGGTCTGGTACATTGGCTGCTGTAGCAGGAGGCTTTACAGATATTGCATGTATGCCAAATACAGATCCTGTAAATGATAATGCTTCTGTTACAAAATTTATATTGGAAAAGGCTGCATCTCAAGGATTCTGTAGAGTTCATCCTATAGCTGCTATTACAGTTGCTCAACAGGGGAAGAAACTCACCGAATTTGGTGAGCTCAAGAAAGTTGGTGCTGTTGCTGTTTCTGATGATGGAAAATCGGTGTTAAATAGTGATCTTATGAGAAGGGCATTAGAATATGCAAGTTACTGTGGACTTGCTGTGATCTCCCATTGTGAAGATCCTTTTATCTCAGAAGGGGGAGTGATGCACGAAGGAAGGATATCTACTCAGCTTGGACTTCCGGGAATTCCTGCTGCTTCAGAAGAGATAATGGTAGCAAGGGATATTCTCCTTTCAAAGCTAACCAAATGTCCCGTTCATATTGCTCATGTAAGTACAGCAGGTTCGGTCCAGCTTATAAAGATGGCAAAAGAACAGGGTATCCCTGTTACAGCAGAAACAGCTCCTCATTATTTTTCATTAGATCATACGGCTGTTATGGATTATGATACCAATACCAAAGTAAATCCTCCTTTGAGGACAGAGGAAGATGTAGAGGCTATAAAGAGTGCCTTAAAAGAAGACATCATTGATGTTATTGCCACAGATCATGCTCCCCACAGTCCTCTTGAAAAAGAGGTAGAATTTGACAGAGCAGAATTTGGAATGATCGGGCTCCAAAGCGCAGTTCCTCTTGTTTTGGATCTGGTGAGAGAAGGAGTGCTTGAGCTTACCCAAGCTATAAAAAAGCTTTCTGTTAACCCTGCCTTTATATTAAACATTTCTTGGGAAAATATTAATATAGGACAAAAGGCTAATTTGACTATAATTGACCCAGAGTTTGAGTATGTTTTAACAGAAGAGATGATACTTTCTAAAAGCAAGAATACCCCTTTTTTAGGAAAAAAACTAAAAGGTCTGGTAAAATTTACATTTGTAGATGGGGAGCTGAAATTTACCTCAAAGCTCAAGTTCTAAGTTTTTTCTGCATATTTGCCTGAAGTGATATCCATAAATAGCAAAGGTGACCACAAAAGGAAATAGCTTAGGCTTATGAAATAGGGTCCACATCATGGTTTGCCAGTAATGTCTTCTTTCTTTGCCAAAAAGGCCAAGTTTAATATTTGCTTTTATAAATCCTGAGATTCTATCTTTATTAATCTGTTCATATATCCTGTCAGGACGAAATTCCTGAAGAAACTTTTTTACTCTATAGTAGTAATTTTCTACAGAATAAATATTCTCCATTACATATTTGTAACCTTTGATTAATGTATCCATACCCATTTTTGGTATGATATTGGTGCTTCCGTCCACATTGTCTCCTGTAATGCTACCCAGTATGCGCCCTTCCTTTTTTAATCGTTCATACAGCTTTGTGCCTGCAGGTGCTTGAAGAATTCCTACCATAGCAGTAACTATTCCACTTTCTTGAATAAAGCTTATTTGTCTTTCAAATATATCTGGAGGATCATTGTCAAAACCCACAATAAAACCTGCCTGAACTTCTAAGCCCGCATTCTGTATTCGCCTTATGTCTTTTATTAGGTCTCTTGCTCTGTTCTGTTTTTTATTGCATTCTTTTAAAGATTCATCTACAGGGGTCTCTATTCCAACAAAAATAGAATCAAAACCTGCTTTAGCCATAAGCTGAAGTAATTCAGGATCATCTGCAATATTTATAGAAACCTGAGTATTAAATACTATTCCTTTTTTCCCTTTTTTCCATTCTATTATTGCAGGAAGAAGCTCTTTTTTTACAAATTTTTTATTCCCTATAAAATTGTCATCAACAAAAAATATTCTACCTCTCCAGTTTCTTTCATAAATTTGATCCAGTTCATTTATTACCTGTTCTACAGTTTTTACCCTGGGCTTATGTCCGAACAGGGCAGTCACATTACAAAATTCACAATTAAATGGACATCCTCTTGATACCTGAATGCTCATGCATACATAGTCATTCATGTCTATAAGATCCCATTTTGGGACTGGGCTTTTTTGCAAGTCACATACCTTATTTGTAGTGTATACCTTCTTGGGCACACCTTCTTTTAAGTCATGCAGAAATTCAGGCATGGTAATCTCTGCCTCATTTAGGATAAGATGATCCACTATATCTATATATTCCTTAGGATCACTGCTAAAAAGTGGACCACCAGCTATTATTTTTGTATTGGCCTTTTTGCATCTTGATATAATTTCATTTACAGATTTTTTTTGTATGTCCATGGCACTGATAAATACCAGATCTGCCCATTTCAGATCTTCTTGGAGTAAGGGGCGGGTATTTAGATCGATAAGTTTAGTATTCCAGTTTTCCGGCAACAATGATGCTATTGTAAGCAGTCCCAATGGAGGATATGCAGCTTTTTTGTTAATAAATTTTATTGCATACTTAAATCCCCAGAAGGTCTCAGGAACTGCTGGATAAATTAGTAAAGTATTCATGGTACAACTCCTTTTATTTACTTATAAATCAAAGGGCAATCTTTGCATCCTGACAAAATATCTTTTTTGTCATTGCTCAAAAAACACTTAGACAGCTCACTTTTCTTTTTTATTACTCTGAGAATACGGGGTTCTGGCTCTTGTTTGGATTTAAGTTTATATAAGAAAAAACATCTGTTGGTGTGTAACATCTTCTCTTATTCACATATGCTGAAGCATTAGGTATTCCCTCTGCAAAAGGAAATATAATAATCTCTACTCTATTAGTTTTTTCATCTATTAAGACTATACCTTGATACTGACTCATTTTTTTAGGGCTTGCTTTCTTGCACATATGTCTTCTCTATTTATAGAAGGAAGTTTTTTTATTAATTCTACTATCTCTGGTTCATCCTCCAACCACTTTTTCATATGTTTCAACATTGTTTTCGAATAAGGATTATTATTTTTAGAGAGCTTATAGTTTACCCATAGCCCATCTTTTTCAAATGTTACCAGACCCGCTTCTTCTAATATTTTCAAATGTTTTGATACTGTTGGTTGAGCAACTCCCAAAGCTGTTTGAAGCTCACAGACACACATCTTTTTTCTTTGTAGCATTTTTATTATTTTTACCCTGTTTGGATCAGAAAGAGCTTTCATCACCTTTAGAAATTGCCTCATACAACAGCTCCTCAGAACATATTTTTCGCTTTTATTAAGTTTTCTTTTTTTGCATTTTTATGAACTTCCAGCACCTTTATCACATCTTTTTTTATATCTCTTAACATATTTAATAAATCTAATTCTCCTTCACCTGGTGCCAGATGATCTTCTATTCCTTTTACATCATGAATATGTATACCAATCATAGCATCTAAAAAGTTAATTATCAAATTCTTTTGAGAACATATACCCAGTCTTTCCTGAACCACCGCATGTCCTACGTCATACCAGTATCTAATATTGCTTCCTTTGAACTCTTGAAGTATTACTTTTGCCTCTTCGAGATTGGGAATTTCATGAAAATAAAACCTATTTTCTATTCCCAAAAAGATACCGTATTTTTCTGCTGGAATCACCAACTTGTCCAATGCTTTTAGAACAGCGTCCAAATTCTTTTGTCTTAAAGAATTTCTGATTTTTGTTTGTTCTTCTATAAACTTTTTTCCTTCATTTTGTGTTATCTTGCCCAGTTCAAACAGTTTTTTGAATTCTTCAAAAGGATTTTCCATATCTACTTTTCCCAAATGAAGCACTACTGCTTTTGCTTCCATTTCATTAGCATATTCCATGGTTCTGAGAGTATATTTTATAGCAGTTGTGTGTTCATCTTTGTCAGTAGAGGATAGCAGAAATAAGTCTCCACTTCCTTTTATGTTGGGATCATCTGGTTTTGGAAAGTAATTGTGTATACTGGAGACAAATAGTTTCTTTTTTATAATAGGTTTTATTTTTTGAAACTGACTTTCCGAGATCCTGTATTCTAACTCTATGCTTTCAAATCCTGAATCCAATATGTCAGTTACCATTGCTTCTGGATCAGTTAGTTCTTCACTCCAATAACATGTCGATACAGCTACCATAAAAACTCCTCCTATATTCTATATATCAATTCTGACTACCAGATGTATTAAAATACAGCTAAATTATTA
>JAMOPX010000053.1 GCA_027064285.1 Desulfobacterales bacterium
GCACAGGTGATATCGCTAAAATGGATGAAGATGGATATTTCTACATAGTTGATAGGCTTAAAGATATTATAAAATATAAAGGTCATAGTGTTTATCCAAGGGAAGTTGAAGATGTTATATATGAGCATCCAGGTGTTCAAGAGGTTTGTGTTGTGGGTATACCAGATATAACAGCTGGAGGAGAGACTATTAAGGCCTTTGTGGTTTTAAGTCCAGAATATAGAGGAAAAATAAAGGAAGAAGATATTATTGAGTTTTGTAAAAAGAGACTTGCAGCCTACAAATATCCCAGAATTGTAGAATTCAAAGAGAGTTTACCTAAATCAGCAGCGGGTAAATATTTAAGAAGGGTATTACGAGACCAGGGATAAAAGATGTGAAAATAGAAAGCTGCGTAAAAAAGAGGAGGGATACAATAATTTAAATTTATATAAAAGCAAGAGGTTTCTAGTGTGTTATTTATAAATTTAAACAACAAAAAGGAGGAGGAGTGATGAGGTTAAAGAAACTTTCTATCAAAGTTTGTGTTCTCGCGCTGATGTTATTAAGTTTTGGTTCCACACAAGTATTTGGTAAAAAGATATTGAGATTTCAGTTGGTGTATCCAAAGACAAGTATGGTGGCAGCAAATTCTATCTTTTTTGCAGAAAAGGTAAATGAATACACCCATGGTAAAGTAAAGGTCAAAATATTTTATCCAGGTCAGTTGGTAAAGGCAGCTGAAGGACTTACTGCACTTCAAAGGGGCATGATAGATGGGTATATTGGATCTATGTTATATTTTGCAGGGACTGTTCCAGAGGTCAATGGCGAATGGCTTCCTTTTTGCTGGGATGGAGTGGCTGATGTTTTAGACGTATATTATAATTATGGATTTTTAGAAGTACTTAGAGAGGCTTTAAAAAAACACGATGTTTATTACTTGTCGCCTATTATGGTATCAACAATGGGATTTATGACAAAATTTCCTATTAGAACACTTAAAGATCTAAAAGGCCGTACAATTAGGGCAGTAGGAATGGAAGCCAAGATTGTAAAGGCGCTTGGAGCAACTTCTGTGGCCATAGCAGGTGCTGAGCAATATACTGCTCTTCAGCGTGGAGTAGTGGATGGTACTGACTATCCCTGGTATACTTTAGAAGACTATAAATTTTACGAAGTAGTAAAATATGTAAGTGAGCCTGCCCTTCATACTCCAGGTATTGTAGAGATACTTATAAGTAATAGGGCCATGAAAAAGTTAAATTTAGATGAAAGAGAGGCTATAGAAAGGGCTGGTCTAGATACTGCAATACATTCTGCTAGATTGAGTGAAGACAATGATAAAAGAGCAAGAAGGTTTGGAAAGTCCCATGGAATTGAATTTATAAAATTAAGTGAAGATGTGCTGAGTCGGTTTAGAAAGGCCACATCTAACCTGTATAAATCCCATATGAAACAGTGTTCCTTATGTGCAAAACAGGTTAAAATATTGGCAAAATTTTACAAGGAAAAAAATCCCCATCACCCAGCAGTACAGGCAGTAAAATAAGAAAATATAAGTAGAGGGCTATTTAAATAGCCCTCTACTTATATTGTATGGAGGTAGAAATCTATGCAAAAATTTAATTATATAGTGAATAGGATTTCTCTATGGTTTGCAAGACTTTCTGTGGGATGCCTTCTTACAATGACTCTTTTAGTAAGTATCAATGTAATTGCTCGCTATATATTTAAAAATCCAATTTCATGGGCAATGGAGATAAATCAATACCTATTTTGTGGAGTTACTCTTTTTGCTACTGCATATTCTATTAAAAAAGACGCACATGTACGAGTAGATATAATTCGTGTGCGTCTTAGTAAGAGATTGCAAAATCTGTTAGACTTTCTGGCAGCACCAATAATATTAGTAGTAAGTGGTTTGCTTATCTGGTACGGTTTTAGTGAAGCACATCTGGCCTATATTTACAATAAACGTTCTAGTTCTGAGGTGGGAACTCCCCTTTGGCCTGTATGGTCGATTATAGCCATTGGAGGTGTTGGCTCTTTTTTGCAGAGTATAGTTCTTTGTCTGGAAAATTTACAAAATTTTTTAACAAAAAACGGGAATAAAGGCGAGGAGATTAATTCCCACAAACAAGAGGTAAGTTAGAGGGAGCTATTATGGACGTTACACTGAGCTTGCTTTTATTATTGTTTATTATGCTTTTACTAGCAGGATTTCCTGTAAGTTTTACTTTACTTGGTGTATCCCTAGTTGGGACGCTGATATACTGGGGCCCTTTTGGTCTCTATCAAATAGTAAGTACTACTTACTCTGAAAGCACCCATTTTATTTTATTAGCGATCCCTCTCTTTATACTGATGGCAAATCTTTTGCAGAGGAGCGGAATTGCAGATTCATTGTATGAAGTCATTTATAGGTGGTCATCTGGAATTCGTGGGGGACTAGCTATTGGGACTGTTATAATATGTGCCATTTTCGGTGCTATGGCAGGTATTAGTTCTGTTGCTACCGTGACCATGGGGCTTATTGCACTTCCAGCTATGCTTAATAGGGGATATAACAAATCTCTGGCAACAGGATCTATAATGGCCGGTGGTGCCCTTGGTATTCTTATACCGCCGAGTGTAATAATGATTATCTATGCTTCTATTGCCAAAGTATCTGTAGGAAAACTATTTATGGCTGGTGTGTTTCCTGGGATACTTATGACTTTGATCTTTGTGATTTATATCCTTATACTTTGTTATGTAGATCCTTCGCAAGGACCTGCTATTCCAGAAAAATGTACATGGAAGGAAAAAATTGTTTCATTAAAAAATGTGATCTTTCCTTTCATTTTAGTAGTAGGTGTGCTTGGTTCTATCTATAAAGGCATTGCAACACCAACAGAGGCAGCAGGGATAGGAGCAGCAGGAGCATTGGTGTGTATGGCACTAAACCGTCAACTGACGTGGCGAAATGTAATAGATGCATGCTTATCTACAGTAAATCTCAATGCAATGGTGCTTTGGATTATCATTGGCTCAGCTTCTCTAACCCACCTTCTTGCTGTTATGGGAATTCAGGATTCAATCCAAGAGTTTCTTCTCAACCTCAATGTTTCCCGTTGGTTGATTCTTATCTTTTGTCAATTTGTATTTTTTATTATGGGCATGTTTCTTGAACCAGCTGCAATTATTACATTATTTGGACCAATATTCATACCTGTGGTGAAACAATTGGGATTTGATCTCATCTGGTTTGGAATCCTTTTTGTGATAAATATGACTATGGGATATATAACCCCACCTTTTGGCTTTAATCTTTTTATATTAAAAGGAGTGGCACCCCCTGACATTACAATGGTAGACTTATATAGATCTGTGGCCTCATTTTGCCTTTTGCAGATGGTGGCGTTGATAATAGTGATGTTGTATCCTGACATTGCCCTCTGGCTTCCACATTTAATGCATGGCCAATAATTAAAACGTCATTTAAATAAAATTTTTCCATAAAAAGCTTGCTGGGATTGCATAACAAAAAGGGATTTTATACACTATAACAAAATAAACAAAAAGGGTACGCCACTATCTTTTGTCAAAGCACGGGAAGAGTCAGAAAATTGGGCTGATTTAGACACAATAATTAAATAAAAATAATAGTTATTTCAGGATATCTGAAGACTGAAATCCTTAGAATGAGCAAATGCAAAAAAAACAGAGGAGGGAGAAGATGGCAAGATTTAATGATGTAATTTATGAAAAAAGGGGAAAGGTTGCGTGGATAATTATAAATCGTCCAGAAAAATATAATGCATGTACCCCAGTTACTTTGTA
>JAMOPX010000054.1 GCA_027064285.1 Desulfobacterales bacterium
TTTCAGCTCCTCCAATACTTCTAAAATGTTCCACAAAAAATAAGATCCTCATTCTGTGTACTTTTTACGGGCCTTCAGATATGTTTCAAATTCTTTTTTCATCTCTTTACTTAAGGCCTTTGTTACAACAGGAATATCAGTTTTGTCCTTTATAGCTAAAAGACCCACATCTATTTTTCTGACCACATTTAAGAGGTGAAATCTGCACCAATTTTTTAAAATTAAGGGCAAATACTTAAACATTCCTACATAATGGAACTTACAGAAGACCTGTTTAAACATAATTTGGAAAGGCTCTCCTGCTGAGCCCAGCAGTTTGTCAGGATCAAAAAAGTCAAAGGAATACTCATTAAAGTTGTGATAATGGTAGGGATTTACCAAGTGATATCTTGTGGAGGAGACATAAGGGAGCCCCAAGAAAAGTTTTCCTCTGTGCTTTAATACCCTGTGTATTTCTTTTAAGGCATAGATATAATTTTTTATATGCTCAAGTGTGTGATAAGAGAAAACCACCTCTACACTGTTATCTTTAAATGGGAGTCTGTCTTTGTTAAGATCTAAGCATATGTCTGCATGAGATAATACATCAATATTTATAAAACCCGGAATATATGTTATTCCAGCCCCTATATTTAATTTTATTTTTTCCATTTCCATAATGAGTAAAGGCTATTGATGAAATATGTGTGTGTCAAGCAAAATCAAGATAGGAAATGTCTTATTAAACAGCAGACTTGTGCTTGCTCCCATGGCAGGGATAACAAATATGGCATTCAGACTTATAGCAAAAGAGTTTGGGGCAGCACTTGTACATACTGAAATGATAAGTGCAAAAGGACTCTGTTATAAACAAAAAAGAACTTATGAATATTTGGCACACAGTAAAGATGAAAAGCCTATTTCAATGCAGATATTTGGCGCAGAACCAGAGATCATGTCAGATGCAGCCCAGATTCTTGTTGAACATGGTGCAGATATAGTGGATATAAACATGGGATGCCCTGTAAAGAAAGTGGTAAAAACAGGAGCAGGTGCAGCGCTTCTCAAGGATTTAAAAAAGGCTGAGGAAATAATAAAGGCAGTAAAAAAGGTATGTTCTGTACCCATTACCATAAAGATCAGGGCAGGATGGGCGCCAGAAAAGCCTGTTTTTTTAGAATTGATGAAGATTGCTGAAGAAAATGGTGTAGCTGCTGTTACCATACATGCAAGATATGCGACTCAGGGATATTCTGTAAAAGCAGACTGGAATATAATAAAAAAAGCAAAAGAAAATACCAATATTATTTTAATAGGCAATGGAGATGTCTTTGATTTTGAGGATGCAAAAAGGATGCGCGAGAGTACTGGTTGTGATATTGTAATGATAGCAAGGGGAGCTATAGGAAATCCCTGGATATTTAAAGATAAAGTTCCAACTCTTTTGGAGAGGAAAAGAATAATGCTTAAGCATCTGGCTGCTATAAAGAGCCTTATGAGGGGAAAAAAGTCTTTGGGTTATATGAAAGGTGTGCTTATTTGGTATTCTAAGAATCTTCCTTACAGCAGTATTTTTAGAGAAAATGTTGGCAGAGCAAAAGATGAAAAAGAACTTTTTTCTCTTTTAGATAGCTATTTTTCTATGCTAAGGGAGAAAATATATGGAAATAAAAGTGGCTAAAAGTGCTGGATTCTGTATGGGAGTAAGGAGGGCATTAGAGCTTGTTCTTGCGAGATCCTTAAAAGACTCTGGTCCTATATACACATATGGTCCTCTTATACACAATAAACAGGTGGTAGAGCTTCTGGAATCAAAAGGCATAAAAACCATAAATGGTCTGGATGAGATAGACAGGTTGGATTCTGGAACTATTGTTATAAGGGCTCATGGAATCCCACCCGATGAGAAAGAAAGGATCAAGAAAAAAGGTTTAAACATCTTGGATGCTACATGTCCTAAGGTAGCAAAGGTTCAAGGAATAATAAGGCATTATACTGGTAAAGGTTACTCAGCAATAATTGTTGGTGATATAGGACATGCAGAAGTAAAGGGTTTGGTAGGCTATAGTCAAGGTCAAGTATATGTGATTCAGCAGATAGAGGATGTTCAGAAGCTTCCTCAAATGGAAAAAGTCATAGTGGTTGCTCAGACTACTCAGAACAAACTCAGATACAAAGAAATAACCTCTGCCCTAAGAGAAAGATTCCCAGAAGTAAAGATATTTAACACTATATGCGATGCCACAAACCAGAGACAAGAAGAAGTAAGAAATTTAGCAAAAGAGACTGATTATATAGTTGTGGTTGGGGGATATCATAGTGGTAATACCAAAAGGCTTGTACAAGTGGCAAAAGAAGCAGGAGCAAAGGTCTTGCATGTGGAAACAGAGAAAGAACTAAATAGAGAAGAGATTATTAAAGCTGATCGCATTGGAGTTACTGCAGGTGCATCCACTCCTAACTGGATAATCAAAAAGGTGGTAACTGAGATAGAGTCTATAAAAAAGAGCAAATCCCTTGGCATAATACATAGACTAAAGCAGATTTCAAGATTAATGCTTATGAGCAATATAACAGTAGCTCTTGGAGCTGCTTCCCTTTCTTATGCCTATGTGGTGCTGTCTCGGTTAAATCCGGACCCTATATTTCCATTACTCAGTTTCTTATATGTTTATGCAATGCACGGCCTGAATCTTTTTCTGGATAAAGGAGCAAGTATTTATAATGATCCCCAAAAAGCGGATTTTCTTAAAAGGAATAGCAGGATACTATTTATTACCAGCGTATTTTCTATAATAGTTGGTCTTTTCCTTGCTCTTACTATGGGTTTAACAGCATTTTTCTTTATTATCGGCCTTTGTGTTTTAGGGCTTATTTACAACATGCCCTTTTTCCCTGCAAAAATAAAAAAAAGACTTGGATATGCCAAATTAAAAGATATCCCTGGATCCAGAAGCTTGGCAGAAGCAACAGGCTGGACTTGTGTTGTTTCCATATTCCCAATACTTGGAAATGAATCCCGATTTTCTTTATCTGCTATATTGGCCAGCTTGGTGGTCTTTCTACTAAGTTACGTCAGAGCGCTCATTTTTGATGTATTCCAGATACAGGGGAATCTGATAGTTGGAACAGAAACACTTCCCATAATCATTGGAGAAAAAAATGCCTTATCTTTTATCAGGGCACTCCTTATTGTTACAGCTCTCATACTTCTTGGAGCAGGATTTAGCAAAGTATTCCCCTACTTTTCATACATTATGCTTGTGCCCACTTTTGGTCTTTTCTTATGCACAGTAGCATATGAAAAAAAGTGGCTCTACCTGAGCACATACTTGGAGATGCTTGTAGAGTTAAACTTTCTTATTACTGGAGCATTAGCAGCTATAATTACCAATTTTTAGTTATACTGAGCCTGTTCAAAAGACATGAATTTTATATTCATCTTATCTATAATCACAACTAACACCAATGTAATGCTGCATATGACAACAACAGAAAGCTTAAGATTAAAAGTACCTGATAATATTCAGATAGTATATTTACCATCATATTCTCCAGAGCTTAATCCACTAGAAAGGGTGTTTCAGGATATAAAAGAGCATTTAAAAAACGAGCTGTTTTATCTAATAGAAGAATTGAAAAATGCTGTATGTAAAATACTTAACTCTTTTACACCTCAGTCCTTAAAAAGCTTACTTTTTATCCTTATATTAAAGAGGCTTTTTAAATGATTTTTAAATTGGTATTAGTATAAGTTTTGGAGAATAGATAAAAATGTTGGAATTTGCAAAACTTACCATAAAAGCACTTATAAGAGAAAG
>JAMOPX010000055.1 GCA_027064285.1 Desulfobacterales bacterium
TGCCATGAGCAGTTTTTAAGATTCCAACCCTTGCTCTTGTATATTTATCTTTGTGTAATATCTGAAACTCTATTCCCATAGTCAACTACTCCTCCCTACGGGAAGGAGCTTGTAGCTGATGTTGAATGAATTCTTATTGTATAAACATGGCATCTCCATAGCTGTAAAATCTATATCTCTTTTGAATAGCATGTGCATACGCTTTTTTTATAAGTTCTAATCCCGCAAAGGCAGATACTAAAAAGAGAAGAGAGCTTCTTGGAAGATGAAAGTTTGTAATTAATGCATCCACCACTCTGAATTTAAATCCAGGGGTAATCAAAAGATTTGTAAAACCCTCCTTAGGAATCACTTTGCCTTCTTCTAAGGCCACTGTTTCAAGTGTTCTCACAACTGTGGTTCCTACAGCTATTACTCTGCCTCCTTTTTCTTTTGTACTGTTTATAAGTTGTGCTGTTTGTTCAGGAATCTGATAATATTCTTCACCAATATCATGTTTTCTGATATTATTTGTTTTTACCGGCTTGAATGTCCCATATCCTACATGCAGTGTTACATAGGCAAAATCTACTCCCTTTTCTCTAAGCTTTTTTATCAACTCTTCAGAGAAATGAAGCCCAGCAGTTGGAGCAGCAATAGAACCTTTTTCTCTCGCAAATATGGTCTGATATCTTTCCTTATCTATCCTGTAAAGCGGATCATTTTTTCCTCTTTTAATATAAGGTGGCACAGGAACACAACCTTTTTTTTCTAAATATTCATTCAGATCTGAGACGCACTCGAACCTTATTTTTACTTTGCCATTTTCTAAGACCTCTTCTATTGTTCCTTTAAGTCCATTTTCAAATACAAGAATAGTGCCTTTTTTAGGTCTCTTAGCCTTTATTAAACAGAGTCTCGGATTTCCTTCACGGTTCAGCACAAGTATCTCAGCTTTTCCTCCAGTAATCTTTTTTCCATAAAGTCGTGCAGGAATTACCTTGCTGTTATTTACTACTATTAGATCTCCTTTTTTAACAAACAGGGGCAATTCAAAAAAAAATCTATCTTCCCACCTTCTTTCCTTTTTATAAAGGATCATAAGTCTGGATTTATCCCTTTCTTTTAAAGGATGCTGAGCAATTAATTCTGAGGGAAGATGATAGTCATATTCTTTAATATCAAATATTCCCATAGCTTAGTCGATTATCTATTATATGACTGTTCTGATCTATAATAGGTGGTTCTATAATGAGTCCTGGTCTTGCATTAAGATATGCCTCTATCATAAAAAGAGTTGCTCTCGAAGAAAGTTCAGGATACGCAATTTGTATCCTTTTTGGCTCAAAATCATATTTTTTCAACTTTACTATAACCTCAGCCATTCTTTCTGTAGGATATATCATTGCGAGTCTACCCTTTTTTTTAAGTATGCTTTTAGCTGATAATATGATCTCGTCTAAGGAAATGAGAAGCTCATGCCTTGCAATTGCTTTGCAGGGATCCGGATTTATCTTGCCACTGCCCCTTTTCCTGTAAGGAGGATTGCAAACTACAACATCTGCAAAATCTTGTATAAGTGGTATCCTCTTTACATCACCTACAATCACATACATCTTGTCTTGAAACCCATTTAATATAGCGTTTCTATATGCCTGACAAGCAAGTGGTTTCTGTATTTCTATACCAACTGCATAGGAAATCTCTTTTTTGAGCAAAAGTATAAGCAAGATAACCCCGCATCCTGTTCCCAGATCCACTACCACATCTCCTTTTCTGACTGTAACAAAGTCTGCCAGTAACACAGCATCTACAGAGAATCTGTAACCATTTTTAGACTGGATTATGCGAAGCTTTCCATCTAAAAACAGATCTAATTCTTCCCCTGGTCTCAGTCTAAAATTGTGGGAGTTGAATAATTTCATCTGGGTCCACTTTATTAAATACCAGTCCTGTGAGTATCTTTGGATAAAAATATGTGGATTTTCTTGGCATTATCAGTGAATTTAAAGTAACCTCTTTGATGTCTTCTATCTTTGTAGGATTCAAGAGAAATACCATCTGATATTCTCCATTTTTTACCTGTTCTATGGCCTTTCCTATGTCTGTTGTGTAATGAAATATATTAGTATTGTCCAGATCTTCCTTTGAAAATCCAAGTATCTTTTGAAAGATAAGCCTTGACAGGACCAATACATCCAGTTTCTTCAACGCAGGGTGTATATCATTTCCTATTTCATTCTTTGCAGATTCCTTTAAAGATAGAAAATAGATATCTGGTGAGCCATGCGAAAAGAATGCAAATGCATTATTGCTTTTGCCCAAATTAAGAAGTTTTTTCGCTATTTCGCGCTCATCTAAAAGATCGGATTTGGTTATTTCAAAAAACTTTTTTGCTTCTGTTAAAAACTTATTTAATTCAAATTCTTTTGCTTTTTTCAATAATCTATGAGAAGGCAGCACTGTCAATCCTTCATCTTCCATATTAACTAAGTACATCATAACGAATTCATAGGATCTGTTGGGATTTCGGCCATATCTTATTCTCATCATGTCCCTGAAATTCCTGCTGGTCTCATATCTGTGATGTCCATCTGCAATCATAATCCTTTTTTCTTTAAAAAGCTCGAAAAGTTCTCCGAAAAGAGAGGGTTCGTTTTCTATTATCCACATCTTATGTCTTGTCTTATCTCTAAATTCAAAGTCAATCAATGGAGAGCTTATATCCACTTCTTCTTTAACAATTTCTATTATTTTATTTTCAGGATCACTATACAGACCAAATATCTGACTGAGCTGTGCACTGCATGCCTTCATAAGCCTGAGTCTATCTTCCTTATGTGCAGAAAATGTCCTTTCATGAGGAAGAATCATCTTTGAATCAGAATCTTCTATCTTCACAAGCCCAATAATTCCCCACCTATGTTTTATCTTTCCTTTTATCTCATAAGTTATGCATGTTAGATATATGCACGGATTTTTTGCACGTACAAGTATTCCTGTTTCCTGCCACTTCTTAAACAAGTCTGCTGCTCGTGTATATTTGTTGTCCCAGTCAGTGTCACCTATTCTTTCTTTTCCCAATATCAGCCTTATCACATTATAAGGATGAATTCTATAATAGTAATCCTGTTCCTCCTCTGTTATTACATCATAAGGAGGAGTTAAAAGAGTGGGTATATCCTTAAATCTTTTCAGGTTATATGTAATACCTTTAAATGGAGCAAATAAAACCATACAGCAACTCCTTTTTTTTTGGATTAAATTATACACAAATATTCATCAGAATCTATCCAAAATAATAGCTCAAAAATATAAGGGTGTTTAAAAGGGTTTTTTGGACATGCTCAGTTTTTTACATAATTATATTTATCTTCTCCATCCGGGGCACTTGTCAAGAAAATTGTGTCTACAGATGATTGTCCAGTGTCTCAAATCTTGTTGTGAATTCTGCATTCAATATATGGGAGACCGAAGCTATTTTGTAATAAGTTGGTTTTCTCCATTTGCCAAAATGAAGCTCTTTGATCAATATACCAAGCTTTAGCTTTAGATCATCCATGGAGTGGAAATAGCCGCCGCTCAGCTGTTCTGCATCCTCCATCAAGGCTTTCTCTTCCTTCACAGATATCTATGCTTACAATCTGCTTTTTACCTTCAAGCGATATCCCAACAGCAGAGTAGACGATATAGGAATATACAGATGTCTTTGTTTTAAGTTTTATATGCTTAGCATCAACAATAAGAGCAAAAAGGTCACTATCCAATACACAGTTATACCAATACTGATTTAAAATAACCCTTTAG
>JAMOPX010000056.1 GCA_027064285.1 Desulfobacterales bacterium
TCTGTGATGATTTTATAGATCTCTTCCTTAGACTTTGCCTCCATAAGTTTTTTCTTCAGTTTGTTATTTTTCAACAGTTTTGCTATACGAGCTAAGATATGTAAATGCAGACTTGATGAATTCTCAGGAGCCACAAGCAAAAAAAATAAATGCACTGGTTTATTGTCAATGGCTTCATAGTCAACACCATCTTTACTTCTTCCAAAAGCAAGAAGAGGGCTCTTTAATATATCTATCTTTCCATGGGGTATAGCTATCCCTTCTCCTATACCAGTAGTTCCAAGCTTTTCCCTTTCTAATAAAATCTTAACCAATTTGTCCTTATCCAGCAGGGGTTCATGTCTGCAGATCACTTCAGCCAGTTCTTCTAATACCCCAGTTTTGTCCTTTGCTTTTAACTCAGGTATTATATCGTCTTTTTCTATTATTTGAGCTAATCTCATACGACTATCCAACAGGTTGAATTAAACCTAAATTGCCATTTTTTTTCTTATATATCACATTTATTTGGTTAGTATTGGAATTCCTAAACACCAAAAAATCCTGATTAGAATAACTAATCTGCATGGCTGCTTCTTCTGGATCCATAGGTTTCGCTTCCATCTCCTCTACTTCTATAACAAATTGTTCCGAGGAAGCTGCATCTTCTTCTCTTTCTGCAGAACTTACTTCTGAATGCCATGTCTCCGATCTTCTGGTCCTTATTTTCTGCATGTATTTTTTTACCTGTTTCTCTAACTTATCTGCCACTTGATCAATAGCAGAATACATATCTTCAGTTTCTTCTACTGCTTTTATCCATGTTCCACTAAGATTGAGAGTAACATCTACTTGATGCCTAAACTTTTCTACACTTAGCACCACATGGGCTTCTGCTGGAAAATCCAAATACTTATCCACTTTGGATATCTTCTCTATGGCATAATCTCTAAGGCTATTCATTGGCTCAGTATGACGAAATGTTACTTTAATTTCCATAAACAACCTCCATTATTTATTTTACATCCTCCTTTTTTTGGAAGAAAGGATGCCCAATTCTTCTCTATACTTAGCAATAGTTCTTCTGGCAATCTTTATACTATATTTTTTCTCCAATATACGCTTTATTTCTTCATCACTATAAGGTCTTCTTTTATCTTCCTCTCTTATGATCTTACGGATGTATTCCTTAACGCTTTCAGAAGAAACCATATCTCCATTTGAGCTGTTGATAGAACTTGTGAAGAAGAATTTCAATTCAAATATACCTTGAGGGGTGTGAACATATTTGTTGGTTGTTATCCTGCTTACAGTAGATTCACTCATACCTATATCTCTTGCAACATCCTTTAACACAAGTGGTTTTAAATGACTTATTCCATATTCTAAAAAGTCTCTCTGGAACTTTACAATACTTTTAGTGACCTTGTATATGGTAGTCTGACGCTGATATATACTTTTTAGAAACCAGCGTGCAGAATTAACTTTCTTTTTAAGATAAACCATATCCTCTTTACTTAAAAGCTCCTTTTTTCTCAACAGCTCTTTATAATAAGGATTTATCCTCAACATTGGTATATCTTCCTGGTTTAAAACCACCTCATACTCATCTCCTATTTTTATAACATATACATCTGGCACAATATAGATAGTTCTTTCATCAAAATATTCAGAACCTGGGCGTGGATCTAAGCTTCTTATTACCATAACTGCTGAGATTACATCATCAGTAGTTACAGAAAGTTTTTGAGCAATTTTTTCATACTTTTTATTTTCTATATCCTCAAGATGATCCATTATAATCTTTTCCACTAATGTGCCACCCAAGTTATAGGCCCGCACCTGAATTAGGAGACATTCTTGAAGGCTTCTTGCAGCAACACCAACAGGATCAAAATTTTGGATAATCTTTAAAGTTGCTTCTACCTTTTCAGGAGTTGTATTAGATAACTTTGCTATCTCTTGAACTGATGCTTCTAAGTATCCATCTTTGTTTAGATTTCCTATTATATAAGTGCCGATCTTCTTTTTCTCCTCATCTAACCCACTTATATTCAATTGCCACATAAGATGAGAAAAAAGATCTGTCTTTGATGCGGTGGTGCTTTCAAAAGAAGGAAGTTCTACTTTTCCCGGATTTATAATCCTGGATTTATCATACCAGTAGTCATCTTGGTATTCTTCAAAATATGCATCCCAAGCTGCATCAGAAATAGACTCTGTATCGGCAAGATCAAGTTCAGAAACAGATGAATCTTCAGATATATATGGTTCTTTTTCCTCTAAAACTGGATTGGCTTTTATTTCTTCCTTTATTAGATCTAAAAGCTCTACCCTGGAGAGCTGAAGTAGCTTTATAGCCTGTCTTAACTCTGGAGTAAGAACAAGCTGCTGTCTTAGACCGAGATCTTGTCTTAACCCTATTTCCATTTCCTTAGTATGAAAAATCCTCTCCTAAATAAGAATCCCTAACTTTTTTGCTTTGTACTATTTTTTCTGGTGGCCCAAATTCTATGATTTCTCCGTGGCTCATAACATATGCTGATTCACATATACTTAATGTCTCTCTTACATTATGATCAGAAATCATAATACCTATTCCCTTATTTTTCAACTGCCTGATTATCTGCTTTATCTCATTTACAATTATTGGATCAACGCCTGCAAATGGTTCATCCAAAAGCATGAATTTGGGCTGAGTTATAAGTGCCCGGGTAATCTCAAGCCTCCTTCTCTCTCCACCTGAAAGAGAAGAGGCCTTCTGTTTTGCCAAATGATTCAAGTTTAACTCATTTAAAAGCCTCTTGAGTCTCTCTTCTCTTTCCTTTTTATTGATTTCAAGCATTTCCAATATTATTAAGAGATTTTCTTCAACGGTCAGTTTTCTAAAAACAGATGGTTCTTGTGGAAGATAATATATGCCTTTTCTTGCTCTAATATGCATTGGCATATATGTTATCTCTTCATCATTCAGATAGACATGCCCTTGGGTTGGCTCTAATAATCCTGCTATCATATAAAAAGTGGTGGTCTTTCCAGCACCATTTGGCCCTAATAATCCTATAACTTGGCTTTTCAAAAGCTCTATTTCCACATCATTCACTACCTTTTTGCCGTCAAATATCTTTACAAGGCCTTTTGCATAAAGTCTGTCCATAGCTACCTTTTCTTGGATTTGGGAAATATTACGGCCTTTACAGGTTTATTTTTAAAACTTTCCACAATACTTCTGTTTTGTTTTAAAAAGATAGTTATTCTATCTCCTTCTACAAAGTCTTTGCCCTGTTTCACTATAGGTTTGCCAGTTAAAATGAGTTTATCCTGATCTTGATAATATACTGCCTTACTGGAGGTAGCTATACCCCCTTGTTTTCCCCGGTAGATCCTCACATCTCCAGTACATACTATTTTATTAATCTTGGAACTACCACCTGTTTTCTTGTTAGAAGAAGCAATGTAATAAACAACCATTTTTTTACACTTTATCTTTAATTCTCCTTGAGTAGCAACTACATTCCCTGTAAATGTAATTCTTTTCAACTCATCATCTATCTCCAGTTTGTCAGAATTTATGACAATAGGGGTATTCTTTTTTGATCCAGACAAAAGCTCTACTGCCCAGCAGGGAAGAGTTAAATAAGAAAAACACAGAACAGATAATACAAATCTAATAAATGGTCTTTTGAATAACACTTCTGACATCTGAAAGAACCTCGATCTTTTTTCTCTTTATATCTAAAACAAGTCCTTTTCCTTTGA
>JAMOPX010000057.1 GCA_027064285.1 Desulfobacterales bacterium
GGGTGCAGGAACTCTATAAAAAGCTAAATATATCCACCATATTGGTCATGGGAGGATGTGGAGATTACTTTGATGTTGCGGATACAGTCATAATGATGCAGGATTATTTACCTCAGGATGTTACTACCAAAGCCAAAGAAATAGCATCAAGATATAAGAATCAGAGGGTTAAAGAAGTAGAAGATTTTGATAATTGGAACAAAGCAAGAGCTCCGTTAAAAGAAAGCTTTAATCCTTATAGAAAAGGAAAGATAAAAATAGAGGCACGGGATTTGGACAAGATTATGTATGGTAGCGAGATAATAGATCTTAGAGGAGTTGAGCAGATAGTTGAACTAAGTCAAACAAGGGCCATAGGGATGGCTATATATCTTGCTGCAACAAAGTTTATGGACAAAAAAAGCTCGCTAAGAGAAGTTTTAAAAAAAATGGACACTTACATAGATAAGCAGGGATTGGACATATTAGATCCGTTTTATAAGGAAGAAAAACATCCTGGCAGTTTTGCCAGACCAAGAATATTTGAGATTGCAGCTGCTATAAACAGGCTTAGATCAGCAAGGTTAACACTTTTATGAATTACATTCTTGATTACATAGAGCTTGATTCCATTGACACAGAATCTGCGCCATTCAGCTTTAGCTATGGATTTAATATCTCTCATCTTGTTGATTCAATTCAACAGGTCGGTTTAATTAATCCGCCAATTTTAAAAAAAGCAAAAGATAGCTTTGTTTTGATTGCTGGATACAAAAGGGTGTTAGCTTTAAAAAAACTTAGATGGAGTAGGGTAGAGGGACTGATAATCTTGGAAGACATCCCTCCGCTTAAGTGCCTCCTTATAAACCTCCATGATAATATCAACACCAGAAAGTTAAATGAGGTGGAAAAGGCCATTTTAATCTCCAAATTAGCTGAATACATGAAACCTGAACAGGTCATAGAGAATTATTTTTCTTTGCTGGACTTACCAAAATACATGCCTATGTATAATTTGTATATCTGGATAGCCAACTCATTAAGCAAAAAGATAAAAGATCGGCTTGCAAGTGGAGATATTTCTCTTAAGACCGTAAGATTTATGTATGAAAATGAAATCCCATGCGATGACATAGAAATATACGGCGATCTCATGTCAAAATTAAAGTTTAGCTTTAATGAACAAATGCAACTTATTGAATATACTCAAGATATATGCAGAAAAGAAGGCATCAAACTAAAGCAACTTTTTGAAGAAAAGGAAGTAAAGGATATAATTGAAAGTAAAAGTTTAACTAATCGGGATAAGTCAAAGAAAATATTAAATCTTTTCAGAAAGAAAAATTTTCCTAAGCTTTATCATGCAGAAGATGTCTTTAAAAAGAGGGTTCAGAGGCTGAATCTACCATCAGGCGTAGAGTTAAAAGCACCGCCTTATTTTGAATCTCCTTATTACAAGCTTGAAATTGCCTTCAGGGACGGGCATGAATTAAAAAGAAAGCTTTTAGATACTATAAATACAGAAGGGATCGAGTTAGTAGGAGATCCGTGGAAGGAATAAAGATTAAGAGGATTATTGTGGAGCCAGAAGCCTATAGTTATCCTTTTACTCAGAGGATCTTAAAGAAACTGCAGGGCATACAGGTATGTAATAAAATCGAGAATAACAGTGATATTGACTATGTGCCATATGATCCTAAAAAAGATGTGCTTCATCTTCTTATTTATAAAGGAGATTTTTTAAAACCCTGTCCAGGAACAAAAGAATATATATGCTGTAAATATCAAATCTTGAACATAGCAACTAATTGTCCTTTGGATTGTAGTTACTGCATATTGCAGGCATATTTTAACCATCCTTATTTGAGAGTGTTTGTTAATATAGAAGAGGGCTTAAAAGAAGTATTAAAGATAATAGACTCTAAAAAAGATGAGATATTCAGGGTTGGTACAGGAGAGTTTACTGATAGCCTTGCTCTTGACCCTATAACTGAATGGAGTGATATATTAATTCCTCATTTTTCGAGCAGAAAGAATGTGATATTAGAACTTAAAACCAAAACAGCTAATATAAAAAGAGTGTTATCACTTCCTTACAGAGAGAGAATTATTATGTCCTGGTCTTTAAACAGTCCTTTTATCTGTTCTCATGAAGAGCATAGAGCTGTGAGTTTAAGAAAAAGAATAGAAGCAGCAGCTATATGTCAAAGAGAAGGATTTGTAACAGGATTTCATTTTGATCCTTTAATCATACATAAAAACTGGAAAGAAGAATACTTAAAAACCATAGAGCTTATGGACAAATATCTCGATCCTTCAAAGATCATATGGATAAGCTTGGGAAGTTTCAGGTATATGCCAGAGCTAAAGAACATCATAATAAAAAGGCATAAGAAAAGTATTGTGCTGAATGGAGAATTTATAAAAGGCATAGATGGAAAGATGAGATATTTTAAGCCCATAAGAATAGAACTTTATTCATACATGTATGAAAACCTGAGCAAATGGTATAATGACTTAGGCTTATATCTTTGCATGGAATCAGATGATGTATGGTCAGAGTCCTTTGGATGGAGTCCAAAGGATTCCAATGGATTAAAAAGGTTTCTGGATAACAGGGTAGTAAAATTTTATGGATGATGGAATAAAATTTTTGAGATGATTTTCTATACAGATTCTGGCATTATGAAGAGATAACTAAATCATAGGAGGTTTTTAAGATGGATTTAAAAGAAAAAGTTGAAAGCATTCTTCAAAAGATCAGGCCTTCGCTTCAGGCAGATGGTGGAAATGTAGAGTTAGTTGATGTAAAAGAAGAGGATGGTATAGTCAAGGTGAGACTGACTGGTGCATGTAGTGGTTGTGCCTTTTCTCAGCTTACACTAAAGATGGGAATTGAAAGGATTCTTAAAGAAAATATTCCTGAAGTAAAACAGGTTGAATCTGTATAAGTTATAAGAGGAAGGATAATCCTTCCTCTTATTAAAATTTTATTTATTCTTATGACGCATTCTTTTCCGTAACTTTCTGTATTTGTGTTTTCTAATCTTTCTTCTCCGCCATTTAAGAACGCTTCCCATAACACCTCCAGTTTTTCTTTTTAGAGGGACTTTTACATATTAATTGCATTGATGTCAACATCTTATCTTCCATAAAAAAGTTTACATAATATCTATTATCGGACATAAGATATAAATCTTCCTCTTAATGACAGGACTTACGCAGTTAGCACAAATTAGAAACAGAGACCTTACGTCGTAATGGAGTAGGAGGAGGCAAGCCGCGGGTGATCAGTTTAAGTTGGATGCGATCTTTAACCTCACCCAAGGTTTCTTTTGGGTGCAGGCGCAGATGCTGAAAAATAATAAAGGCAATCAGGACAAAGGCAACATGACGCACTAATGCTTGATCCACTCGGCATTGGCAGGCCGACAATCCGCTGAATTGTTTTGTATCCCGGAAGAGGGTTTCAATTGACCAGCGGCTACGCTTACGCATCACAATGGTGGTTAGATTACTCCCCAGGTCGTTAGTTGCTATCACCTCGACATTCCCGTGACGGTTCCTGGTCACGACCAATCTCAAGGTGCCGTATCTGGGCGAGTAGGCTATGATACTGCGGGCCCTCAATTGCAAGCATGCACGCCACTTCAACTTTAACCGCTTTCCTAAGGATGCTGCACTCCAGTGTTGATTTTTATAGCAGATAGTTGTTCTGGGATGAAGTACTCCAACCCACTTCAATTTCAAAC
>JAMOPX010000058.1 GCA_027064285.1 Desulfobacterales bacterium
GAAAAGGTATATGAAGTTCTTTATAGATACTGCAAACATAGATGAGATAAAAAAAGGGGTAGAATTGGGTCTTGTGGATGGAGTGACAACAAATCCAACACTTCTTTCCCGAGAAAAGCGCAATCCTCAGGAACTCATAGAAGAGATATGTAACATTGTGCATGGACCTGTCAGTGTAGAAGCAGTGAGCTTAGATAAGGAGGGAATGATAAAAGAGGCAAGAGAGCTGTCCAAAATAGCCCCCAATATTGTGATTAAAATACCCCTTACTGAAGAAGGGCTTAAGGCAGTAAGGGTTTTGTCTGAAGAAGGAATAAAGACAAATGTTACTCTATGTTTTTCTCCTACACAGGCGCTTCTTGCTGCAAAGGCTGGAGCCAGTTATATAAGCCCATTTGTGGGAAGGCTGGATGACATAAGTCATACAGGTATGGAGCTTGTGGAACAGATAATAACCATATATGATAACTATGGCTTTGAAACCGAGATAATAGTTGCGAGTATAAGAAATCCTCTTCATGTCTTAGAGGCAGCCCTTATGGGCGCTGATATAGCTACAATACCATTTAAGGTGCTTGTTCAGCTTATAAAGCACCCTCTAACTGATATAGGTATAGAGAGATTTCTTAAGGATTGGGAAAAAGTAAAGGATCTATTATGAAATGTCCAAAATGTGGTTACATAAGCTTTGACTTTAATGAAAAATGTCCTAATTGCAACAGGGAGCTTAAAGAAGTAAGGGAAAAGCTTATACTTTTTCCCTTTAAACCATCGCCTGTAGATTGGCTAAATAGTGATGAAACAACAGAGGTTCAGGAACATTCAGTAGAAAAAGAGGAAATAGAGCTGGAGCGGATTAGTTTAGATTCTCTTGCAGAGGAAGAGATACAGGAAGAACAGGTAAAAGTGATTGAGATAGAGGAAGAGCAGAATGAAGGTGAGATAGAGATAGAACCTGTTAACCTCAAATCTTTAGAAGAAAAGCTAAAGAGAAAAAAGGAAGAACCAGTTCAGGAAAAAGAGGAAAAAGGAAAAAAAGAGGAAGAAGAAATAGAGCTGGAAGACTTAGAGATAGAAATTGAAGAAGACGAAGAGAAAAAATGAAGTTCTTTGCAGATCTTCATATACATTCTCCCTATTCAAGGGCAACATCTCCTCTATTAACCTTAAAAAACATAGCTGTTTGGTCAGCAAAAAAAGGCATAGCACTTGTAGGGACTGGAGATTTCACTCATCCTAAATGGCTTTCTGAGATAGAGGAAGAATTAGAAGAAGCAGAAGATGGACTATATAGACTAAAGGATCCTATTAATATACCTACAGATGCAATAGAAGCAAGGTTTATTATCTCTGGGGAAATAAGCTGTATATATAAAAAAGATGGAAAACTCAGGAAGATCCACAATCTTATCCTGCTTCCAGACATAGAATCAGCAAAGAAGCTGAACAAAAGACTTTCCAAGATAGGAGATCTAAGTGCAGATGGAAGGCCTATTCTTGGTTTAGATGTCAAATTGCTCTTAGAGATAGTGTTGGAGGTATGTTCAGAGGCTTTTTTTATACCTGCTCACATATGGACTCCCTGGTTTTCTCTTTTTGGATCAAGATCTGGATTTGATCACATAGAAGAATGTTTTGAAGATCTAAAAGACCATATATATGCACTTGAAACTGGGCTTTCTTCTGATCCTCCAATGAACAGGCTTTTATCCTCCTTAGATTCTTATGTGCTCGTATCTAATTCAGATGCCCATTCTCTTACAAAACTTGGCAGAGAAGCTAATATATTTGATACGGATCTGAACTACTATTCAGTGATAAATGCCATGAAAAGTGGAGAAGGATTTTTGGGCACAATTGAGTTTTTCCCTGAGGAAGGGAAATACCATTTAGATGGACATAGAAAGTGTAATATATGCCTCAATCCAAAAGAGAGCATGTCTCTGAACAACATATGCCCTGTGTGTGGAAACCCTCTGACCATAGGGGTACTGCACAGGGTATATGAGCTGGCTGATAGAGAAAAACCTGTTTTGAAAAAGCCTTTTTACTCTCTCATTCCTTTGGCAGAGATAATCTCTGAGATAATGGATTGTGGCGTAGAGACCAAAAGGGTAAAGCAGGAATATGAGAGGCTTATATCAGAGCTTGGGTCAGAGCTGAATATCCTCATGGATGTGTCTCTGGAAGACATAAAAGAGGCAGGAGGGGAGTTACTTGCAGAGGCAATAAAGAGAATGAGAGATCAGAAGGTTATAAAGAAACCCGGGTATGATGGAGAGTATGGGAAAATAAAACTGTTTGAGGATGGAGAAAAATCAACTCTTACTGGACAATCTTTCCTTTTTCAGATTCCCGCAAAGAAAGACGCCTATTACAAAAGGACCCATGTCAAAGTCAAGAAAAAGCTCTATCATGAGCCTGAAAGCCCTCCAAAAGATTCTACAGCAGTTGATCCTATTTTAGATGTGCTGAATCCAGAACAAAGAGAGGCTGTGCTTTATAATGGAAAAAATGTCATTGTGGTTGCTGGACCCGGATCTGGGAAAACCCTTACACTGAGCCACAGGATAGTTCATTTGATCAGATCTGGCAGGGCAAGACCGGATCAGGTGCTTGCAATTACATTTACCAATAAGGCAGCAGATGAGATGAGAGAAAGGATTAAAAGGCTTTTAGGTAACTTAAATCTATCAGGTGATGATGTGTGGATTTCTACTTTTCATTCGTTCTGTCTGTGGCTTTTGAGAGAAAAAGGAGACCTTATAGGTATTGGAAAAGACTTTTCTGTGTGTACTGCATGGGAATCTGAGGAAATAATAAGACAGATATGTAGCAAAAAGAAAATCGCAGATAGGCTTTTGAAGATTCTTCCTTTTGTAAAGAAAGGGAATTTAGAAGAGTTTGAAGATCCTGAGATAGAAAAGTACTACGCGAAATACAAAAAGACGCTAAGATCTATGAACATGCTTGATATGGATGATCTAGAGCTTATGGCCTTTGAGCTTTTAAAGGCTCATCCTGAGGTGGCAGATGAGATTTCTCGTATGAGACCTTATATATTTGTGGATGAATATCAGGATACAAATCCAAATCAGGTGGGTATATTAAAGGCCATTTCTAAATCTGGAAGCTCATTTATATATGCTATTGGAGATCCAGACCAGGCCATATACGGATTTAGAGGTGCTGACAGGAATGCATTTTTCAGGTTTTGTGATGAATTTGATGAAGCTACTCAAATAAGGCTTGTTAAAAATTATAGATCTGCACCTGAGATACTTAGAGCTGGAGCATCTATCTTAGACAAAGAGCCTATGCAGGCTGTCTCAAATGTAAAAGGTAGAATAATTATTACCTCTAATGCCACAGAAAAACAGGAGGCTGAGTACATAGTAAGAAGTATAGAAAAACTTGTAGGAGGCACATCTTATTTTTCTTTGGACAGCAAAACAGTTCAGTCCCATGAAGGAGAAGGCTTTGGCTTTGGAGATATTGCAGTGCTTTACAGGATAAATTCTATTGGGGATGAGATTGAATCTGCTTTTAAAAGAGCTGGAATACCTATAATAAGATCTGGTGAACTCCCATTAAGAGAAATATATCCTGTAAACATAATATATAGGCTGCTTCTTTATCTCGTGCATAAAAAGGAATTTTATTGGGAAAGATATATAAAGCTTGTTTCAGATAGAAAGATTCTACCTTGTAAGGATATAGATCAGATT
>JAMOPX010000059.1 GCA_027064285.1 Desulfobacterales bacterium
TGGCTGAAGATTATATCTCATAAATGGGCTCTTTTCTGCTCTCAAAGCTATTCTTGCCATCATTTGCACAGCTCTTACAGGATATCTTCCTATAGCTGTCTCCTCAGAGAGCATAACAGCATCACTTCCATCATATATAGCATTTGCGACATCAGATGCCTCTGCCCTTGTAGGCAGGGGATTCTCTGTCATGCTTTCAAGCATCTGGGTAGCAGTAATTACAGGTCTGTTTGCCAGTATGGATTTATATATAATGCTTTTCTGAACACATGGAACCTGCTCTGGCCTTATCTCTACTCCTAAGTCTCCTCTTGCTACCATAATAGCATCTGCGATCTTAAGAATCTCATCTATATTTTTTACTGCCTCTGGCTTTTCTATCTTTGCAATTACAGGGATTTGTTTTCCATACGAACTTATCAGCTCCTTTAACTCTTTTATGTTTTCTGCTGTTCTGACAAAAGAAAGAGCAAAATAATCTACATCATTGTTCACACCAAATTCTATGTCTTTTTTATCCTTATCAGTAAGGGAAGGAGCAGAAATCTTTACTCCTGGAAGATTTATTCCCTTGTTTTCACCTAAGAACCCTCCATTAATCACTTTGCATACTACAGAATCTTCTTCTTTTTCTATTACCCTAAGTTCTATAAGACCATTGTCTAAGAGGATCTTGTCTCCTATCTTTACATCTCTTACAAGCCATTTATAAGTTGTGCTTATGATATTTTGATCTCCTTCTATTTCTCTGATAGTAATCCTGATCCTGCTATTTCTTTTAAGATAAACTGGGCTTCCTCCTTTTAACTTGCCTGTCCTTATCTTTGGCCCTCTCAAATCCAATATTATACCCACAGGTTTTCTTAGCTCTACAGATAGCTCTCTTATGTTTTTTATGATCTCTCTGTGCTGTGCATGATCGCCGTGAGACATGTTTATTCTGGCAATATTCATCCCTGCCAGGATCATTCTTCTTAGCACAGTCTTTTTCATCGAGACAGGGCCTATTGTGGCAATGATCTTTGTTTTTGTCCGTCTTTTTATCATGAAGAAAACACCTTTCTTAAAGCCTCTTTCAACTCATCCATTCCGTATGGCTTTGGAACTACTGCCTTAAAGCCATACTTTTCATACTCGCTCATTATAGGATCATTGGAATAACCACTTGAAACTATTGCCTTTACATCTGGATCAATCTTTTTAAGCTCTTTTAAAGTCTCATTTCCTCCCATACCTCCTGGAACTGTAAGATCCAGTATAACTACATCAAATGGATTTGCTTTTTGCTTAGCTTCTTTGTATGCCTCTATTGCCTCTTTTCCATCTTTTACTCCAACAACCTCATGTCCTAATATCTTGAGCATCTCCTGTATCACTTCTAATACAATTTCCTCATCATCCATAACAAGAATCTTGAGTTTGCCAGGTTCTAAGGTCTTTTTTTCTTTTTTTGGAACCGAAGGTAGATATATCTCAAATGTAGTTCTTTTTCCGAGCTCAGAGTCTACTGTTATATAACCATCATGATTTTTGATTATGGAATATACTACTGTAAGCCCTAAACCGCTTCCTTTTTGTTTTGTGGTAAAGTATGGATCAAATATCCTACTTATATATTCCTTTGGTATCCCTATTCCGGTATCTCGGATAGTCAACTTAATATAATGTCCTGGTTTTAGAGAAGGAATCTGCTGATCTGAAACATTTACTTCCTCTGCTTTTATTACAAGTCTTCCGCCAGCAGGCATAGCCTGTCTTGCATTTATTACTATGTTGCTTATTACCTGACCAATCTGGGCTTCATCCACATTTGCAGGAGAGAGTTCGTCCGGAATATCAAATTTAGTCTCTATGTTAGAGCCGCTTAATACAAAACATGTAGTCTTTTGAATAAGATCTTTTAGATTAGTAGGTTTTTTTACAGGACTTCCTCCTTTTGAAAAGGTTAAAAGCTGTTGGGTAAGAGACTTGGCCTGAATAACCACTCTTTCTAATTCTTCTATGTATTTATATACCCCATTTTCTGGATCAAGCTGGATTTTTATAAGATTTATATTTCCAAGCATCCCCATGAGCAGGTTATTAAAGTCATGAGCAATGCCACCTGCAAGAACCCCTACTGCTTCCAGTCTTTCAAGCCTCTGCATCTCTTTTTCTAAGAATCTTTGCTCTGTAATATCTCTAAAAACAAGCACAACCCCTATTATGTTTCCTTTTTTATCTTTTATAGGAGCACCACTGTCAGCAAGCACCCTTTCTTTGCCATCCTTTGTTATCAAAACAGTATGATTTGCAAGGCCTACAACTCTTCCGGTTTCAAGCACTTTTTTTACTGGATCCTCACATCTCTGTTTTGTAAACTCATTTACAATATAAAAGACCTCTGAAATGGGTTTTCCTATGGCTTCTTCTCTTTTCCAACCTGTAAGTTCTTCTGCTGTTTTATTTATAAGAGTGATTCTTCCCTCTGTATCAGTACATATTACTCCATCTCCTATGGACATAAGACTTATGCGAAGAAGCTCTTTTTCGTGGAAAAGCTCTTCTATAAGCCTCTTTTTTTCTGTAATATCTACGACAATAGCAATAATCCTCTTTTCAGGATGGTTAGGATCAAAGGCTGCCAGTCTAAGCAATCCCCAAAAATGAGATCCATCTTTTCTTTTAAAAAGCACTTCTGTTTCAGCAATTTCTTTTTTCTTTAAAGCCTCATACAACAAATTTCCTGCTTTTTTATATTCTTCTTCAGATGCATAACATATTTTTGCAGGAAGATTTACAAAATCTTCAACCCTTTCATATCCAAATAGCTTTACCATCTCTTTATTTGCCCATTTTATAATCCTGTCTTCTGCTAAAACTATTCCTATTGGAGATGCATCCAAGATTTTCTGCAAGGTTTCCTTTGTTTCTTTAAGCTGTTGCTCAGCTTCTTTCCCGCGAGTTATATCCATAAAATTTCCGATTACAGCCTTTTTCCTACTAAGTTCTATTGGAGCTACTTTTTGCATAATCCACTTTATCTTTCCATCCTTTGTAATTGATCTAAATTTATATGGAGTTGTTCTTTCTCCTTTTAACATCTTCATAGTATTTTCCTCTACCATAGCCCTGTCTTCAGGATGAACCATCTCCATTGGATCCATTTTTAAAAGTTCTTTTTGGCTATATCCTGTAATCCTGCTCATTTCAGGATTTACAAGCCTAAATCTTTTATCCTGAATCACATATATTCCTATCTGGGATACATCCAGCACAAACCTAAGTATCTCTTCTTCTGGCTTAAACATCTTCTGCCTCCAGAAACTCAAGTTTTTAAATTTTTACTTCTTTTTATTAAGAAAAGCAACGCTAACATAAGAAGCCTTAACACCACTATTATACCATATTGCTTATGAAAAAAACCTTATCTGTAATACCAAAACTATTGTATAAATCGCTTTATAGTGTATAATACCAATTAGGAATTTACTTTCAGGACTTACGCAGTTAGCACAAATTAGAAACAGAGACCTTAGCTCGTAATGGAGTAGGAGGAGGCAAGGCGCGGGTGATCAGTTTAAGTTGGATGCGATCTTTAACCTCACGCAAGGTTTCTTGAGAGTGTTCATTTAAAGATAGATAAAAATTTTTGCTGATATTGGGCAAAGATTACAGGATCAGTAAGGGCATGCCATAACTTCATAGATGCATGAACCATTTCCACTTTTTTAGAAACAACCTT
>JAMOPX010000060.1 GCA_027064285.1 Desulfobacterales bacterium
CGTAAGCTTTTTTTCTCCAAAAAGTGTAAGTATAGCCCAGCATATAGCACCAAAAATGGTATCTGAGTGAGGGATAATTTCAAAATTTGCCTTAGGAATAAGACGGATTATGTATTCTTTCATCTTATACTCCGTCAAATATTTTATCAAAATTATCTAAAATATCTTTTGATGTATTATATCCATTTTGTTTTGGCTTTTTTAATTTTCTTTCTCCTCCTACATATTTACTTTTGTCTTTATCTATGATCTTTATATTTTCAAACTTTACCTTTCCTGAGCCTCTTGTTCCGCTACCTCCAAGATATGAGTGTTCAAGTAAAAGCATACCTTCAAATAAGAGTTTTAAATGTTTTATATCTTCCTTACTATACACATCATATATAAACTCTGCTTTAAAGACAGAACCAGCAGGCACTCTTTCCATACTTCTTGGATTAGCTTCTGAAGTAAGACGATCAATAGTATTTTCAGTTTTTACTTCAGTATAAATTTTCTCTCCCATTGCTGATTCCCATTTTTTTATCTGTTCTATGTCCCCTATTTTTTCAGGATCAGGATAGCTCTCCCATGGATAGGCATCACGAACAGTCAAGCGTGTAGGACCTGATATTCCTTCTTTATTCTGAGCTTCAGCAGGGACACCAAAGACTATACCAATTGGATGCGTAGGATCGTTACAAGGCTTTCCATCTAATGTTACTTTATTATACGCCCATTCAAGAAGACTTCTCATTTTTCCTTTAAGTGAAGAGCCAGGAATATAAGGAACTCCTGTTACCTTGTCTTTTATTACAGGATTATCAAGTCCTCCTATATCAAAACCTTCCTCAGTGCCACCGATATGAAGAGCAGTTTCAAGCTTTATATCTGCGGTAATGATGTACTTTCCCATAAATTCAAAATCTACCTTATTATTACTCATTTTTTATAACCTCCTCTATTTGCTATACTGTTTATGATAAGCAACAATTGCGGTCATAAACTCACAAAACCTTCTAAAATCTCCCACTGTTTCTATCTTTTCTTGAATTATTACTTTTATTAGCTCATAAAAATCTGGAGGTATAAATTTTCTACCCTTAGCATAGGCAAGATAAGGCAGTATCATGTAAAGTTTAGGATCATCAAATTCATCCTCAGCCTTTTTATCTCTATTTTTTTGCTCAAGTAGCTTTATGGAATTGAAAACCTTCCTTAATTGAGTGGTCTTCATCTGTTTCTTCAAAGCATTTGCTATCTGATCTGCCCAGCCCTCTTTAGGAAGAGCAAATTCTTTTATTTCCACTTCATGAAAGTGATTATATTTCTTAATGTTTTCTATAATACTTTTAATATTGCTCATGATTACCCCTCCTCTAAACACATCTCTATTACCTCTTTTATATTTTCCATATCCTCATCTATTGTTTTCCCATAAGAATGACACCCTTTAAATATAGGGCAACTGACAATGTAATACCCATCTTCGTTTTGTTCCACAATAATGGGTAAATGGAGCTTTTTCATAGAAGACCTCCTACTCCCACTAATTAATACCTTATATTTTAATAGCTTCTATTTTTCATCAACACATATTTACATGGAAATAATGCCTGCCTTACATATTTTTGTGCATCTCCAGAGGTGATTATCTTAGATTTTATAATATCTTTTATCTCAGCATTTAAGTTTCTCTCTATGTTATAGACAAGAAAAGGTAAGACCATAAGATTTGGGGATTCCTCAAAGATATCTTTCTGTGGGTTATAATAAACAGGGAAAAACTCTTTTTTTGCTTTAAGCATATTTCTCAAAAATCTATGAGAAAGATTTTTGTTTCTTAAAAATACATCTAATTCATCAGCAAATTCTTTAAGCTCACGAAAGGTTAAAGTATCAATAAATACAGGATTAGCTTCACCTTTTATAAAAATTTTTTCAAATTTTATCTCGTTTTTAATAAAAGTTCTATAATATTTTTCAACACTTTCCTGGTATATCTTACTTTCAGCAGGCTCTTCATCCCATACCATAGTTTCTCCCATTACTGTTATCCTGTTTTTACCTTTTGATTTAGATTGTTCTAAAGCCTCTTCAGCTTTATTAACTGCATAACTTATAGGATACTTAGGTTTGCATATATAAATACCTGCTGATAAGGTTATGTTTGGATTATAACAGGTAAATCTTCTAAAGCGCTGATATATCTCCCATGCAAGTTCTATAATTTGATCCCATGGCCCAACTATTATCAGATCATCTCCACCAGAAAATATAATGTAAAATATATTTGACACATCATAGCGATAGGGCCATGTATTATCAGGATTGGCCTGCCATTTTTTAAATACTTTCTTACATATATCATCTAAATAAGTGCTAAAGAACAGATAAAAAAGCCTGCTTAGGTTTGCCAATCTTGATATAGATCTTGAAACATTTTTGGATTCTCTTTTACCGCTTTCATCTAATCCTAAGGAAAATATAAATCCAAGATTATCCACATCCATTTTCAAAATTCCTATTCTTTTATCTCCAGTGGACATATCTGCAAGTGTTGAAAAAGATAAAATCTGGCCTTTAGAGACTCTCTTATCTCCTTCTTCATCCTCTTCAGTATCAAGTTCCATCTCCTTTAATGCCAAAGGCACAGTTTGAGAGATATGGAATTTTGCCTTTATCTTATCGGTTGGACTTTCTGGTAATGATTTAACTGAATAGATATCAAAGTCATAATCAGCATTAATAATATCAATATCATAAAGCTGTTCTTCTTTTAGAAGCATTACATAGCCAAAAGGTCCAAATTCAATAGAATCATCAAAAAGTTTTTTTTCTGAAAAGATTATATAATCGGCACGGGGCAACAGTTCACCAATTCTTTTATCTTGAATACAAAGCTTACAAAACCGTTTTCCTTTTGGCACAGCATTTAAATGGCATGAATGACACACTTCCTTATGAAAATCACTATCCTCTTGCCACACACTTTTTTCTATTATTGAATGAAATTTTTTAAGCTTAGAAATTTGGAGTAATTCAGAAAGTTCATTTCTTTTTTTAGAGTAAGCAGTTTTTAGTTCATTTTTACTAAGCTTAAGATGAGCACATACAAATCCCAACTCTCCATGAAAGGTTTCCATCAACCACTGATTTATTTCTCTCTCGAATTTTCTCAAGAATTCATCTATGCTTTGGATATTTGGCAATAAGATCTCAAAATTACCACCTCCACAAAAATTTATGTTTGCCTGAGTAAGGCCAACTTCTCTTATGATATATCTTGCTAAGACCTCAGAAAGCAAAGATATGTAGAATGAACGACCACGAAGACGCTTGGCTATATTTCCAATACCTTGCACCCTGCTTATCTTAAAGATGTAATTCTGGATACCAGAAATATCCCCGCCATATAGGATAAATTCTGATTCACCTTTTTTAGCAGGTTCTTCATTATAAAGAAAAAGACAAGAAGCTATAGCAGATGTGGTTTTTAAATGATCAAAAAGAGAGATATCTGGAAACACATTTGTAGCACTTGGCATATAAGATGTGTATTTTTGTATAAGCCAGAACAGCTCATTAAAGTAGGTTTTAATGCTGCGGATATGTTTTATCGAATTTACTTCATTGGAAAAACTTTCCCATAAACAATAATAAACATCTTCTCCTGCGCATTTTTCATGTTCCTTAGGGATAAAAGGATAATTTTCTGTTGATTCAGATACAACTT
>JAMOPX010000061.1 GCA_027064285.1 Desulfobacterales bacterium
TATCCAATGGGTAACAAATAAAGCTAAGAAAGGAGAGATGTTTTAAAGGGAGGTGATAGCATGGCAAACCCTGACCTTTTAGTAGGATGGAAAGCAATAGCAGATTTCTTCGGAGTTTCAGAAAGGTTTGTTAAGAATCGGAGAAAAGAGTTAATGGATGCAGGAGTTATTTTTTACAGAGTTGCTGGTAAACCCAAAAGTAAAAGAGTATGCGCCTTTAAATCTTTGCTTAAGACATGGGCTATGTTGAAAGCCTCAAAAGGGGAAAAACTGTAACCCAATCCAGAAGCATGATCCAGAAGCCCTATATTGTGATATTCCTAAGTGGTCTTCGTAAAAAGGTGACTAATAGGTGACTAATTTTATAATCACAAAACAAAAGCCACTTAGAGGTTAACTCCAAGTGGCTTATTTTATTTATCTCTTTTAATGCGCCTGGGAGGATTCGAACCCCCGACCCGCGGATTAGAAGTCCGCTGCTCTGTCCAGCTGAGCTACAGGCGCTAAGTTTTTATATTACCATTTAACACCTGATTAAGGATAACATTTATATTATGCTCTAATTCTGAAATAATTTCAAGTAGAGCTTTTAAGCGGATCAAACTCTTTCTGGACTTCTCTTGGTAAGGAAGGTTTAGAGTTTTATCCTCTAAAATACGACTAATTCTATCTAAGAATTCAGGATCAGGATAATCAACATCTTTATATATTAAGTCAATCCATTCTCTTTTAAGTTCTTCAGGTATTTTCTTATAATTAGATAACAATACAGGATCTTTACCTATATAAAGCGACTTTTTTAGCTTTTCTATTCCTTGTTTTACTTCTTTTGCATACTTCTTGTCTTGCTTGTCTGCTGTTTCATGAAGCAGCTTATTCCATTTTTCTTCTATTTGCATTTTTACCCATCTTTCTCCCATATCAGGAGGTAAAGACATATTTAAAAATTTTTGGTGAACCTCTGCAAGACTTCTTTTCAGCTTATCAGAAGAACCACCCATCTTTTCCAATGCCTTATTAAGCTCTTCTATTGCCTCTCGTTTGAGCTCTCTCTGTTTACAGTCCTGAAGCAATTTCTTTTCCCACTGCTCTCTTAATGTAGCCAATTCTAACTTTATAAGAGAAAATATAAGTCCTGACTTTGCAAGAGCATTTCGCAAAGTATGTGCTAAAGCATTACATGTTTCTAATTTTTCTCTTGCTAATCTCTTCATTACTTGTAAGGTCTCATTTTTTAATTGATAGGATAATAATTCTGTACCTAATGTTCTGGATAGCTTTTTTATAATCTTTGTCTCAGGGCCATTTATTTTAATAGGATTTTTAAAATTTATTTTTATTACAGCTACCACCACGTAATCACTGTCTTCCCAAATCCTCTTTCCTTCATAATTAGTAGGAAAGTTTATATTAATCCCATTATTGCTATCTACTATCAAATCTGATTTTCTAATCAAAACTGGCTCCATATGATGATAATCTTCTAATACGCCTTCTCTTTGATATCTCCTGCCTCTGATATCCTGTTTTGGATCCTCAGATGTCCAGCTTTTCTGTTTTTCCACACACCACGCCATTGCCTCTAAAGGACGATTTGGTTCATCTCTGTATTCCAACCAGCTTTTGCCAGGAGGATCAAAATCAGAACTTCCTTCCAATTCCCATTCTATTTTCTCTCTGCTATCATCTATTATACCTGAAGCCACCCTAACCGCCCTAAGCTCAGGAGGAGGACCAATATGATAAACAGTTCCCTTATATGCATTAGACAAACAAAAGAGAATCGTCTCTATCATCTCTTTACATGCCCTTTCCAAGGTATCCTTATCAAGATTTATCATAGCTTATCTCACTTATGTCTCTTGTTTTTTATAATATCCACAAGCTCTGATATTATTTTACCTGCACTACCTTGAAGAAATATATCAGTAACAGAATCTGTTAACCATGTGCTCTCTTTGTTTATCTCTATTATCTTAGCACCATTCTGCTTAGCTATGCTCGGAATAGTATTAGCAGGTGAAACAACAGCAGAAGTTCCTATTACCAACAAGACATCTGCTTTTGACGCCATCTGAAAAGATTGTGCCATTGCATCTTGAGGTATAGGTTCTCCAAAAAAGACTATATCAGGTTTTAATATTCTGCCACATTCGCATTTGGGAGGATACTCCTCCCTTTTTTCCTCTTTTTTATAACGCCTTCCACACCATAAGCATGAAAGTGTTTTGGATGTTCCATGATATTCAATTACATTGCTGGAACCAGCTTCTTGGTGCAAATTATCCACATTCTGGGTAATTATCCCGTATAAAAGACCCATCTTTTCCAGATCTGCAAGTCCTATATGAGCCTTATTTGGTTTTGCCTTTTCCAGTAAGTCATCCATTTCCTTTATCATTCTCCAGACCTTTTCTGGATCCCTTTTAAAGGCTTCAATAGTTGCATATTCAGAAGGATCATACTTTGTCCACAATCCACCTTTGCTTCTAAAATCAGGTATTCCTGATTCTACAGAAATTCCTGCTCCTGTAAGTGCTATATTAAATTTTCCCTTAATTATAATATCGGCAGCCTGATTTAAAAGATTCATAGGAGGCATTTTTCAAACAGAAGTTTTCTGTCCCGATTGCTATATAATTTAAACTTTACATTAGTCAAGATCTGTTGTTCTCCAAATATATTTCTTAAAATCACCCTATCCTCTTCAAACTCTACTATATCTACATCTGAAAGCACTTTTTTTTCCGTATTATTCTCAATTACAAATGCATCTGCCTCACACATAGCTATTCCTCCAATGCTTTTAAAGCATTCTTGAGGCTTTCATTACTTTTAATAATATACTCAATCATTTCTTCCATATAACGCGCACTTTTTTCTTTACCAGCTTCCTTTAAAACCTTTATAAACTCTTGATATTCGTCAACATGTCGAAGATTATGCTCTAACCAATGTTCTAATCTGATTTTTGCTTTTTCTATAACATCCATAATAATTGCCTCCCTTTTTCAGGGTATAGAGGTTAAAATATGTTTTTAAGCATGTCAATTTAATTTTGAACTAAACTTCAGAAAGTGGAAAAGAAGATATTTACACCAAGATATAGATATGATATTTGAGAAAAAAAAGGAGGGTTCATATGGAAAAGAAGATAATGGCATTAGTAGATGATTCCCTTTATTCCAAAAGGGCAGTAGAATATCTTGCTTTAATGGATAATGTAATTTCAGAAGCCAAATATATCCTTTTCAATGTTCAGCCTACTATTTCAGAATATCTTATGAGAGATGCCCATTTTGACAAAGATGCAAGGATTAAATTAAATAAGCTCAGAGAAAAGAACAAACAGGAATCTGAAAAACTTTTAAAAGAATATAAAGAAGTTATGGTAAAAAAAGGGATAGATGAAAGTAGAATAGAAACCGTGACTGTTCCCAGGGTTATGGATATAGTAAAAGATACATTAAGTTTTACAAAACAAGCTAACTGTGATGCAATCCTTATTGGAAAAAGAGGGGTTTCAAAGTTGGAAGAAATATTTACTCATAGTGTATCTACATCTTTATTAGAACATATTCAAACAATCCCTCTTTGGGCAATAACAGAAGAAGTCACTTCTACCAACGTTGCTGTTGCTATTGATGGATCAGAGAGCGCTTTGAGAGCTGTGGAACATATAGGTTTTATTTTTGAAAACAGTCCTAAAGTAAATATTACTCTATTACATGTAATCCCAAAACTTAGGGATTACTGTCCTATTGAATTTGGAGAAGAAAGCGAAGTAGAAGAGCTGGTGGTAAAAGGAGATAAAAGGTGTGTAGAAAGTTTTTTTGTACATGCAAAAAGAATATTAGAAAATGCCGGCATAAAAGATTATCAACTGGAAATAAAAGAAATCCCGAGCATGATCAATATTGCGAGGACTATTGTGAATGAAGTAGAAAATGGTAACTATGGAACACTTGTGTTGGGAAGAAATGGTATTGGAGGTTCTTTTTTCGTAGGTAGTGTTTCTAGATACTGTTTTTACAATGTAACTAAATCTGCAGTTTGGATAGTGCCGTAGTTATTAGTTTATATTATATCCTGCGGGCTTGGATAACTCTGAAAGTGGTAGAGTAGTCTTTTATTGCTTTTAAATCTGTAAAGTTGGCGGTGCTGTGAATTAGTTGCTTTACATATTTGGCTTGCTCTGGAGATATTTCAAGCAATAAAAAACCGCCAGTAAGAAGAAACCGAGCTGCATCTATTACTATCCTCTTTATCAAAGAAAGGCCTTTCTCTCCTCCCCAAAGGGCTATTTTTGGCTCCCAATCTCTTACTTCTGGAGACAGCTTAGGATAATCTTTAGAAGAGACATACGGTGGATTAGTAACTATAAGATGAAACTTGGCCTTTTCTTTTTCTAAAGGTTTCCACAGATCCCCTTTTAAAAATATTATTCTATCTGATACATCGTGTTTTTTTGCGTTTCTTTTTGCCACTTCTATAGCCTCCTCTGAGATGTCTGTAGCCCACACCTCAGCATTGGGCAATTCCTTTGCCAGTGCTATAGCTATTGCTCCTGAACCTGTACCTATATCTAATATCAGAGGCTTTTTTATATGTTTGACACATTCTATTCCTCGTTCTACCAACAATTCTGTTTCAGGTCTGGGAATTAAGACATGAGGATTTACTTCAAACTCTAAGGACCAAAACTCTTTTTTTCCAATAATATAAGCTACAGGTTCACCCTTTGCTCTTCTTCTTATGGCCTGCCAGAATCGTTTCAGGATATTTATATCTAAGGATCTTTTATAATTCAGATACAGATAAGTTCGATCTTGATTTAAGACATGAGAAAGAAGGATCTCTGAGGTAAGCCTTGCTTTTTCTATACCTCTTTTTTGAAGATAGAGAGTAGAAAGACGTAAAATATTTTCTATTTTTAAGAGTGTCTCATTCAAGTTTGATTTTTTGTTTCTCCAATGCCTCTGCCTGAAAATATGTAACAAGAGGGTCAATTATTATATCCAGTTCCCCTTCCAACACGTCATTTAATTTGTAAAGAGTCAGACCTATTCTATGATCTGTTACTCTTCCCTGAGGAAAATTATATGTTCTTATTCTTTCACTTCTATCACCTGTTCCCACCATACTCCGCCTTTCTTGGGAAATCTTCATTTCCTGTTCTTTCCTTTGTAATTCTAAAAGTCTCGACCTTAATACCTTCATTGCCTTTGCCTTGTTTTTATGCTGGGATCTCTCATCCTGACATGTTACTACAATACCAGTGGGGATATGTGTGATACGCACCGCTGAATCAGTAGTATTTACATGTTGGCCTCCGTGCCCAGATGCTCTAAAAACATCTATTCTTAAATCTTCCGGCTTTATTTCTATATCTACTTCTTCTGCTTCTGGTAAGACCGCAACAGTTACAGCAGATGTATGAATACGCCCTTGAGCTTCTGTTTCAGGAACTCTTTGAACCCTATGAACTCCAGCTTCATACTTAAGCCTACTATAAGCTCCTTTTCCTTGGATCAACACTATTACTTCTTTAAATCCGCCTTTCCCGGTCACATTCTGGCTTAGTATCTCTGTTTTCCATCCTTTAAGTTCAGCATATTTCAAATACATCCTAAAAAGATCAGCTGCAAAAAGCGCTGCCTCTTCACCACCAGTTCCAGCCCTTATTTCTAATATTATATTTTTCTCATCATTTGGATCCTTAGGCAAAAGCAAAATCTTTAGCTTTTTCTCAGCTTCAGTTAGTTCTTCTTTTAATCTTTCTATTTCCTCAGCAGCCAGCTCTCTTATGTCAGGATCAGGATCTTTGAGCAGTGCCTTATTTTCTTCTATCTCTTTTTTTAAGGAATCATACTTTCTATAAGCATCTACAATAGGTGCTAAATAACCATGTTCTTTTGCCAGTTTCTGATATGTCTTTGGATTTTTAATAACTTCTGGATCACTAAGTTTTCTTTCCAGTTCATTATATCTGTCTTCTATTTCTTTTATCTTTGCCAAGACTTCCATTTTTTATTCTTGCTCTTTGTTTTCCTGCTTTTGACTCTCATAATATTTTTCATATTTTTTCATAAAGCTCTCCACCCTACCCGCAGTATCCACAAACTTTTGCTTTCCTGTAAAAAATGGATGACATTTTGAACAGATCTCCACATGTATCTCTTTTTTAGTGGAGCCAGTTTCAAACTGATTTCCACACGCACATTTTACTATTACTTTATCGTAGTATTGGGGATGTATGTCTTTTTTCATCTTTTTTTCCTCCTATTATTCGCTCATAGATTTTAAAAACTCTCTATTATTTTGGGTGCCTTTCATTTTTTCAAGTAAAAATTCCATACTATCTATCGGAGTAAGTGGTGCAAGAAGCTTTCTTAATATCCAGATGCGATTTAGCTCCTCCTGATCCATTAGCAATTCCTCTTTTCTTGTGCCAGAGCGATTTATATCAATAGCTGGGAATATTCTTCTATCAGCAAGCTTTCTATCCAAATGAACTTCCATATTACCTGTTCCTTTAAATTCTTCAAATATCACCTCATCCATCCTACTTCCTGTATCTATCAGGGCAGTAGCTATAATAGTGAGACTGCCTCCTTCCTCTATGTTTCTTGCAGCACCAAAAAATCTCTTAGGCTTATGCAATGCATTTGCATCCAATCCTCCTGAAAGCACCTTTCCGCTGGGAGGAATAACAGCATTATAGGCTCTGGCAAGTCTGGTGATACTATCCAATAGTATCAAGACATCTCTTTTATGTTCCACCAGTCTTTTTGCCTTTTCAATCACCATTTCTGCAACCTGTACATGTCTTTGAGGAGGTTCATCAAAGGTAGAACTTATCACTTCAGCATCTACAGACCTGATCATATCTGTAACTTCCTCTGGTCTTTCATCAATAAGAAGCACTATCATGTATATCTCTTTGTGATTTTTACTTACACTATTGGCAATATTTTGTAAAAGCATTGTCTTACCAGTTCTTGGAGGAGCTACAATCAACCCTCTCTGTCCTTTACCAATAGGTGCGATAAGATCCAAAATCCTTATAGAATAGTTTTCAGAATCATCTGTTTCTAATCTTATCCTTTCATTAGGGTACAAAGGGGTTAAATTGTCAAACAATATCTTGTCTTTAGCAACCTCAGGATCCTCAAAATTAATCTTTTCAACTTTAAGCAATGCAAAATATTTTTCATTATCCTTTGGAGGTCTTATTTGCCCTGAAACAGTATCTCCAGTTCTCAGATTAAACTTACGGATTTGAGAAGGAGATACATATATATCATCAGGCCCTGGTAGATAATTAGCATCAGGAGCCCTCAAGAATCCAAAGCCATCTGGTAATACTTCTAACACACCTTCTCCGTATATCTGACCTTCTCGTTCAGAGTATGCTTGCAGTAGTGCATAAATAAGATCCTGCTTCCTCATGACCGAGGCACCTTCAATATTATACTTTCTTGCTAACTCTGCAAGCTCATTAATTTTCATCTCTTTTAACTCTAATAGATTCATAAGCTAACCCCATTCTTTATTTTTTTTGGATTTTTAATTAAAGAGGAAATTTTGGAAGGATATTTCAAATCTTCCATTAAAATTATATAAAACTCTCATTTTAGTGTCAAGCCTCCAATTTCTTATTTAATTCTGTAAATATTTTTTTCATATCATTGGGCACATATGCACAAAACTCCATTTTTTTAGCTGTCCTCGGATGATAGAAAATAATACGTTTAGCATGCAGCATCTGACGAGATGCACAAATGCCTTTTTTTCTACCATACACCGGATCCCCTACTACTGGATGGCCTATATAGCTAAAATGAACCCTAATCTGATGGGTGCGCCCTGTTTTGGGATATACAGCTACTAAGCTAATATTACTAAAGTCTGAAATCTTCTTCCACAAGGTAATAGCATTCTTTCCAGTATCTAAAACACACATTTGCTTTCTTTTTACAGGATGTCTTCCTATAGGAAACTCTATTCGTCCTTCTTCTCCTTTGACAGGACCATGAACTAATGCCCAATACTCTTTTTCAATCATACAATTTTTAAATTGTTCTACTAAGGATCTATGAGAAAAATCATTCTTTGCCACGATCATTATTCCAGAAGTATCTTTATCTAAACGATGCACAATACCTGGTCTTAAAACTCCTCCAATACCTGCTAAATCCTCACATCTGTAAATAAGTCCATGAACCAATGTTCCATGATAATGTCCTGGTGCAGGATGAATCACGATCCCTGCAGGCTTATCAATAACCAACACATCTTGATCTTCATATATTACATCAAAATTTACATATTCTGGCTCAAGTTCTAATGGCTTCTCAGGAGGTACAATTACTCTTATAGTATCTTTTGGTTTAAGTTTATAACTACACTTAACCACTTTTTTATTAACTGTAACTAAGCCTTCTCTAATGAGTGCTTGAACTCTTGCACGAGATATCTGAAAATCTGTATTAGCTAAAAATTGATCAATACGTTTTCCTATATCTTTGTAAGAAACAGAATAAACAGCCTCACGGGCCTTATCTTTCATAAAACTTATTCAGGTGAAATTATATTTTCTAAATCTTTTTTAACCTCTTCTTCATCTATGTTTTTGGCAAGGGAGATCTCTTTTATAAGCAGTGACTTGGCTGTACTCAGAAGCTTTTTTTCTCCAAATGAAAGCTCTTTTTCTTTTCCAAGTATAGTAAGATCTCTATAAACTTCAGCCACATCGTATATTGAGCCGGTTTTTATCTTTTCCATATGTTCTCTATATCGCCTATTCCATGTCCTTTTGTCCAGTTTTTTTATATTATTATTTTTCTTTTTTAGAATAGAATAAAGTTTTGGGACTTCACTTTCAGGGATAATATCCCTTAATCCCACATTTTTTGCATTATTGGTGGGTATCATAACAATCATGTCACTATCTAATATTCTTATTACATAAAAATCCTGAGAACATCCTGAAATCTCTTTTGTTTCTATTCTTTCTATAACCCCCACCCCATGTGCTGGATAAACAGCCAAATCACCTACTTTAAACATTAATCATATCCCCCTCCTTTTTAATTTTTGGTCTGCCCTATTTGGGCAGACCATTTTATTTATTCTAAATCCTTAAAAGAAGTCCTATATGAGGCAGAGCAGGAGCTATAACCAAGGAAACTACACTCATAAGCTTTATCAGAATATTCATTGCTGGTCCTGAAGTATCTTTAAATGGATCACCTACTGTATCACCCACAACAGCTGCTTTATGATTATCAGAGCCTTTTCCACCTAAGTTTCCTGCCTCTATCCATTTTTTGGCATTATCCCATGCTCCACCGGCATTTGCCATGAAAAGGGCCAAAAATACACCCATAGTGGTAGCACCCAGAAGGGTTCCAGCCAATGCATGTTTTCCAAGCAGAAAACCTACTAAAACAGGAGTAAGAACTGCCACAAGACCTGGTGCTACCATCTCTCTAAGTGCAGCACGAGCAGCAATATCCACACATTTATCAGGCTCTGGCTTTACACCTTCACGTCCTTCTAAAAGACCGGGAATTTCCCTAAACTGTCTTCTTATCTCTTCTACCATCTCAAATGCTGCCTTTCCAACAGAGCTCATTGTTAATGCAGCGCAGAGCATTGGAACAATTCCACCAATGAGAACACCTATGACCACCATAGGATCTTTTATATCAATCACTTTAAGCCCTGCTGCCTGAGAATATGCCACAAATAATGCCAATGCAGTTAACGCTGCAGATCCAATAGCAAAACCCTTTCCAATAGCAGCTGTGGTATTTCCAAGTGCATCCAATGTATCCGTAATCTTTCTGGTCTCAGGACCAAGACCTGCCATTTCAGAGATACCACCTGCATTATCTGCAATTGGTCCATAAGCATCTACTGTCATTGTTGCTCCAACTGTAGCAAGCATTCCAACAGCAGAGAGACCTACACCATAGACACCAGCGGTCTTATAAGCAATAAAGGTGGCCAAACATATACCGAGCACAGGCAGATATGTTGATTCCATTCCAACTGCCAGCCCTGAAATAATGGTAGTAGCAGGACCTGTTTGAGTTTGTTCTGCTATTTTGCGGATTGGTGGCCCTGAGGTGTAATATTCTGCCAACAGACCTATGGCTATTCCGCAAAGGAGTCCTGAAAATATAGCCCAAAAGGCCCCCCAAGGCATTGCAATAGATTTTACAATAAAGATTGTCAAAATAGTAAAAAGTGCTGCTGCTACAAAGGTGGTATTTCTAAGGGCTGCCGCAGGATTACCTCTCTGGAACAGCTTTATAGAGAAAACTCCTACAAAAGAGCTTAAGATTCCTGCCATTACGACAAGTATAGGAAAACACATAAATTTCAGTTTTATGGCTACAGGAGTTAAGTCTTTAAGTATAGGATACTTTTGGATAAAAGCAGAAAGGGCTTCAGGAGTATTTATTGGTAGCGTGGCACCAATTGCTATGGTTGCGACTACAGAACCTACAAAAGATTCAAATATATCTGCTCCCATACCAGCAATATCACCTACATTGTCACCCACATTATCTGCAATAACACCCGGATTTCTGGGATCATCTTCAGGAATACCTGCCTCTACTTTACCAACAAGATCTGCGCCCACATCAGCAGCTTTTGTGTAGATTCCACCTGCAACACGGGCAAAAAGTGCTATAGAACTTGCTCCCATAGCAAATCCATTTATATATCTTGCAGTCTCAGGGCTTTTTCCATATACCCAGAACCAAAAGCCTAATCCCAAGACAGCAAGACCAGCTACTGCAAGTCCCATAACAGAACCGGAAAAATATGAAACATTGAGTGCTGCTGCTTGACCATGTTTGTTTGCAGCTTCAGCAGTTCTGGAATTTCCTCTTGTAGCTGCTGTCATACCAGAAAAACCAGCTGCCATAGAACAAAAAGCACCAGTTACAAACGCTACAGAGGTCCTCCATTCATGCAAAAGCAAACCCAGCAGAATAAATACTGCTGCTATAAAAAAGAGCAAAGCAGTATATTCTCTTCTCAGAAATGTCATTGCACCAACATGAATCATCTCCTCAAGTTCCTGCATTAACTCATTTCCATTGGGTTGCCTCTTCACATAGCTGTAAATCAGATAAGCTATGAGCAAACTTGCTATTCCAAAAAATGGGGCATACACTGTGAAAACTTCCATTTTCACTCTCCTCCTTTAACCAGATTTTGTGGATTTATCCTGTTCATAGCATAGTCAATCCCTTTTGATACAAAAAGCTCACATCCCTCTACTGCCACATCTATCACCCTTTCTATGGTCTCCAATTGATCTTTGTAGAAAGGAAACAAAACATACTCTTCTACCGCCTCACCATAACGAGGTCTTCCAATTCCAATCCTAAGCCTGGCAAATTCTTTACTACCTAATGAATTGATAATAGAAAAAACCCCCTTATGGCCTCCTGAGCCACCATCTCTTACAATCCTTAATCTCCCTAAGGGGAGGTCCAGATCATCATGCACCACCAGTATATTCTCATTCATGATACCGTATCGCTCTTTATACAACTTTACTGCTCTCCCACTCAGATTCATGTAGGTAAGAGGACATTCAAGTATTACTCTTTTATCTTCGAACTGCACCATCCCATATCTCGCCACATTATCCTCTCTTAAAGAGATTTTTAACTCAGAGGCCCATCTTTCTATAACCATAAACCCCACATTATGTCTGGTATCCCTGTACTGAATTCCAGGGTTTCCCAGACCCACAATAAGATACACCTTCTCTTTTTCCATCACCTCCTTTCCCCAAAGGATAGTATTTAAGCCTCTTGGGCAGTTGTCTCTTCTTCTTCTACTTCTTCTTCTGCTCCCTCACTTGTAGGTGCTACCACTACTGCAATAGTGGTATCTGCTTCTTCATCAGGGCTTATCCCTTCTGGGAATTTAATATCTCTAACATGAATAGAATCTCCTATGTCCAATCCAGATACATCTACTTCTAAGACATCTATAAGCTTATCAGGTAAACAAGAGATAGTGATCTCTCTTGTAATATGTTCCAAGATTCCTCCTTTAGATACTCCAACAGGGGTATTTACAAGCTTAATCGGAAGGTCTACGGTGATCTCTTTATCCATGGCAATCTCATAAAAGTCTACATGTAAAGGAATATCTTTTATAGGATCTATTTGAATCTCTTTAAACATAACCTTTTTATTTATATCATTTCCATTAGCATGAAGAATCATATCAAAAAGAAGAACAGACTCTTTCTCTGCACTTCTCATTATACGTTCAACATCTCCTCTTTTTACAGTAAGCATTAAAGGTTGAATATCGGGTCCATAAAGGATTGCTGGAACCTTTTTCTCTTTTCTAAGACGCCTTGAAGCACCTTTTCCTTTTTCTTCTCTAATCCACGCTTCTATCCTTCTTTCTTTCATAAGTATCCTCCGAGTTTTTTAAATAAACAAAGTGCTTACTGAATCTGAATGATAGATCCTCTTTATAGTTTCACCCAACAGTTCTGCTATAGAAAGCACCAGAATTTTATCACACTTCTTTGTTTTTTCATTTAAAGGAATAGTGTTTGTTACCACTAAGCTCTCCATAGGAGATGATTCTATTCTTTCTATAGCAGGGCCAGAAAGTACTGGATGGGTTGCACATCCATAAACTTTTTTTGCTCCCCTTTCCATCAGTGCTACTGCTGCTTGCGTAATTGTGCCAGCAGTATCCACCATATCATCTAATATAATCGCTATCTTTTCTTTTACATCCCCTATAACATTCATTACTTCTGAGACATTTGCTTCTTCTCTTCTTTTGTCTATTATTGCCAATGAAGCATTCAGTCTTTTTGCAAAGGCTCTTGCCCTTTCCACTCCCCCTGCATCTGGAGAAACAATTACTACATCATTCTGAAAATGGGTTTTTATATATTTTAAAATCACTGGAGCAGCAAATATATTATCCACAGGGATATTAAAATATCCTTGTATCTGACCAGCATGCAGATCCATTGAAACTACCCTATCTGCACCTGCAACTGTAATAAGATCAGAAACCAGCTTTGCACTTATAGGAACTCGTGGTTTTACTTTTCTATCCTGCCTTGCATATCCAAAGTATGGAATAACTGCTGTAATACTCTTTGCAGATGCCCTTTTTAAGGCATCCATTATAATAAGGAGCTCCATGAGATTATCATTTACAGGAGGGCAAGTGGATTGAAGGACAAAAACATCATCTCCTCTTATATTTTCCTGAATTTCTACCTGGATTTCACCATCGCTGAAATTCTTCAATAATATCTTACCTGGCTCTATACCTAAATAATTACATACTTCAATAGTAAGATCAGGATTCGATCTTCCACCAAAAAGCTTCATTTTTGTTAACCCTTAGGCTGGGGTGGAGGGATTCGAACCCCCGAATGCGGGCTCCAAAGGCCCGTGCCTTACCGCTTGGCGACACCCCAAGCTTTTTTATTTAGGGAGGATGCTACAAAGAGCTTCCCTATATCAGCAGGTAGCTCATTTACTACTCTATTTGCATCTCGTCTTGATTCAAATATTCCAAAAACCGTTGGCCCACTACCTGACATCAATACTCCTTTTGCTCCCTTTCTTAGCAAGAGCATCTTCAGTTCTTCTATAACTGGGAAACTCCTTATTGTTACTTTTTCCAAATCATTTTTTAAGAGAGCTTTTATATCTCCCTTTTTCCAACGTTTTTTAATAGAACTTTGTTCACTTTTTGTCAAGTGCAATTTGTCATATTCTCTATATGCCCATGCTGTAGATACCTGAATGTGAGGAGTAACCAAAATAAAATGAAGTGTACGCGGACATAATGGCTCAAGTATTTCGCCTATTCCCATGGCCAAACAAGGTATACTATAAAGGAAAAAAGGCACGTCTGCTCCTATATGCCTTGCCATCTCAAGGAGCTCTTTTTCAGAAAATTTTTGATAGATCTTATTAAGTCCTTTTAAAACTGCTGCAGCATCACTACTTCCTCCCCCAAGTCCAGCAGAAATAGGAATATTTTTTTTTATATTTATATAAACTCCTTCTTTTATATCCGCCTCTTTCAAATATAAAGAAGCTGCTTTAAAAGCAAGATTTCTCTCGTCAGTAGGTAAAGAGGAATCACTACACTGTAGTCTTACTCCTTTATCAGCTTTTTCTAAAAATATCTCATCATAAAGATCTATAGGAATCATAATAGAACGAATTTCATGATAACCGTCTTTTCTTTTTTTTAGTATCTCAAGAAACAAATTTAACTTTGCAGGTGTTTTTATTATCATAGTCCAACTGCTTTAACATACCTCCATTTCAAATCAGCCAGCACACTATCTAAAAACTTCTCTTCCTCTTCTGTAAGATTTCCTTTTGTCTTCTCTTTTAGCATAGAGATAGTATCTATGGTGTGCTTTGCAAGCTCCAGATCTTTTATCTTCTTGTTAGTCCCTGGATCAGGGACCTCTCCTAAGTAAATCATAGCAGAAGAACTAAGACTGAATATAAGACCATTGAAACTTACTTCTGGAAGAGGAACTTTAGTAGTTTGTTGCTTTTTAGATTCATCTTTAGATTCATCTGTATTCCTCTTTTTATCTTCCTTTCCGGCAAAGAATCTTTTATCCTTAATGACAAAGCCCTTTTCCTCCATATAGCACCTCCTATAATTCTATCCTTTTTACAGAAAACACATTCTCTTGGGCCTGCAATTCTTCAAGGACCTTGTCATCTACTGGAATATCTGTGCTAAGCAAAATAACATTCTGCTGTTTTTTTGACTCCTGTCCCACTTGCATTCTGTTTATATTTATATGGTTTTTCCCCAAGATTGTTCCTATCATGCCTATCACACCAGGCTTATCAAAATTATATATAAGAAGATTATGGCCTTCCGGGATTGCTTCTAAATAGAAATCATTTATTCGCACAAGTCTTGGTCTGTCTTTTCCAAATATGGTACCAGCTACGATATTTTCTGCTTCTATAGTTTTTGTGGCAGTGGTTATAAGAGTGGCGAAATCTTCAGATGTACTGCTTCTGGATTCTGTCACTTTTATTCCTCTCTCTTGAGCAATAAAAGGCGCATTTACAAAGTTCACATCATCTTTAAGTACTGGTGTTAAAAGTCCTTTTAGAAAAGCTGTTGTAAGAGGTGCAAGATCATATTCTGTAATAGCTCCTGCATAATCTATTTTTATCTCTGCAATAGGAGCATCTGCCAGTTGAGCCTGCATAAGCCCCATTTTTTCCATAAGTGTTACATAAGGTTTTAATATATTCATAAGTTCTGCACTTATACTCGGCACATTTACTGCATTTTTTACTGTGCCATGCAATAAGTACAAAACCACCTGATTTGCTATATCTACTGCTACCTTTTCCTGCGCCTCTATTGTGGATGCACCCAAGTGTGGAGTACATATAAAGTTATCTAACTCCATCAAAGGAATTTTGCCCGGTGGTTCCTGACTGAATACATCTAATGCTGCACCTGCAAGATGTCCAGATACTAATGCTTCATAGAGGTCCTCTTCATTTACAATTCCTCCTCTGGCACAGTTTATCAACATTGCTCCTTTTTTCATCATGCGGAAGGTATCTTTGTTAAACATATTTATAGTCTCTTTTGTCTTAGGAGTATGTATAGTAATATAATCAGCTTTTTTTAAAAGCTCCTCAAAAGAAACAGGTTCCATATCTAATTTCTCTATCATATCCGGCTTTATGTATGGATCATAAACTATTACTTTCATTTTCAAGCCTTTTGCTCTGTCTGCAACGATCCTGCCTATTTGTCCAAATCCGATCACTCCAAGGGTCTTATTAAAAAGTTCTCTGCCCTGAAATTTTTTCTTTTCCCATTTTCCTGCTTTAAGAGATGCTGTTGCTTGAGGGATATTTCTGGACAACGCCATCATCATAGCTATGGTATGCTCTGCTGTAGTAATAGCATTTCCCCCGGGAGTATTCATTACTACTATACCTTTTTGAGTCGCTGCATTTATATCCACGTTATCCAGACCAATGCCTGCTCTTCCTATGACTTTCAGCTTTTTAGCAGCAGATATAATATCTGCATCCACTTTTGTAGCACTTCTGATAATCAGAGCATCGTATTCTCCAATAATATTCTTCAGCTCTTCATGGCTAAGACCTACTTTAACATCTACCTCTATTCCTGGAGTTTGCTCTAAGATCTTGACCCCTGCTTCTGCTATGTTATCACTTACTAATACCTTCATAGCCCCTCCTTATATTTAATTTTTATTTATTTTCATTTTTTTTCCTTATTCATAATATTGTCTTACAGACGGAAAAAGTGATCTATCTGTATGTGGTATAAATTTTGCTGCACTGAATAACTGCATGAATTCTTGATTTACATTCAATTCAATATAGGTGATCATGTCTCTTATCCTTAACATCTCTCCATAATAATCCTTAGATTTAAAGACCAAAGAAGCTCCTTTAATAGAAGTATTACCAAGTGCAACATAGGTATCTAAGGGCAGGTCAGGTATCATACCTATAGTAATAGCAGATTTTGGATCTATATAAGAACCAAAAGTGCCTGCAATGTAGAACTTTCCTATATCATTAAAGCTAAGATTCACCGTCTTAATTATAGTGGTTAATATAGTATACATTGCTGCTTTAGATCTTATTAAAGAATCTATATCTGGTTGTGATAAAGTGAGATCCTCTCCGGTACCTGACTCTTGCGCAGGAACAACTATAAAATACATTATTCCATCTTTTTCCACAAGCCTATTTCCACATCTTTCAGGAACAAATTTTCCTCTTATATCTATTAAGCCTGCAATGAACATTTGCGCAACCAGATCAATAAGACCAGAGCCACATATACCAACAGGAGGAAGATTATCTATGGTATGATATTCTATTTTAAGAGTCTCTGGATCTATTCTTACTCTATCTATAACTCCTGGGCCAGCCATCATCCCAATATCAGCAACTCCTCCTTCAAGAGCAGGGCCAGCAGCACCTGCACAAGCTATAAGCCAATCCCCATTTCCAAGCACAACTTCTGCATTTGTACCTACATCCACTAACATGCATATCTCCTCTCTTTGTCTTGCCATACCAGATGCCAATATGCCAGCTATAAGGTCTCCTCCGAAGTAGCTCCCCACATTTGGAAAAACGATCAGTATTGCTCGCTGATTTACTTTAAGGCCTATATCACTTGCTTTCAAAGGTAGTTCAAACTTATTTATTACCGGGATATACGGTTCTCTACATATCCAGTGTGGAGTAAGCCCCAAGAATAAATGGGTCATGCTTGTATTTCCAGCCACCGAGATACCCACAATCTTATCTAATGAGATATTATGTTTATTACACAGCTCTTGTATATGATTGTTCATTTCATTTATAAGCATATCCTGGAGCTGCTTGAGTCCTTCTGGTTTAGATGCATAATGTATTCTTGTAAGGATATCTGCCCCTATCTCTGTTTGAGGATTCCGAAAGGTAATCTCGTCTATATTTTTTAGATCAGCTAATCGAATAAGACGCATTACAATAGTAGAGCTTCCTAAGTCTACCGCTATTCCATATATATCGCGAGCTTGTTCAGGATATACATCTATTAACTCAGATATATTATTGGCTTGAAATATACAAGCATATATTTTATAATTATTATCTCTTAATTTATAAGGAAGTTCTCTTATAAGAGAAAGATCTACGTGCAGCAAATCAATTCCTAAATGCTTTTTTAGTGCCTTAATAACCCTATCTGTATCGGCCGTATTATCCTTTAGCTCTGGAACTGATATCTCAGGTCTTACCAATCTTATAAGCCTCTCTTCTGTCATTTTAGCCACTCCTCATTTTGATTTGAGCAAATATTCTATAATTTTTATAATCCAAAAAGGCAAGAATATTTGTGGCCTCATCCCCGGTAGATAAGTATAGAACTTATACCAATACCGATTATGCATTCTCCTTATAAATTTTCGATTGGGAAACTATCATACACCAACTTCTTGACCGGTAATAAGATTATATGCAAATCTCTCTAAAGGATTATTTTAAACCAGTTCGGTATTACCAGTGGAAGTTTGAGTACTTAATGGAAAAAATGGAGCTAAAGGAGAAAACAAAACAGTGGATAGAATATTACAAGAGAAAGACCACATCAGTCTCTTGATTACAAAACACCTGATGAGGTCTAATATGACAAGGAATACAATAAAGTTGCAGTATGAATAAAAAATAGGTAATTTATTGTCCAAATATTGGGGAGCATCTCAATGATGATGGATAATAGAAAGTCTATATTTATTCATGGATGGGAACGTTCAGGGACAACTTATATATGGAATGTTTTTAGACACGTATCTAATTATTATGCTTATAATGAACCTTTTCATGAAGAGTTTCTAAGATTAAGGGATCCTGAATTATTAAAGCACTCACATAAGTTAACTAAAGATATAAACCATCCTTTTTTGACTCAATCATATTTTGCAGAATATATCCCACTTTCTACTAAGATAAGCAAGATATTTAAAAAGGAGTTTCCCTATGATCTATATTTCTTGATGCCAGAAACTCAATGTGACAGCTTAAAAAAATATATTAATATGTTAATAAATTCCGCTCAAGGAAGGCCTGTTTTTAAATTTGTCAGATCTTTATTCAGGATTCGATGGTTAAAGAGAAACTTTAATTCGTTAAATATTCTTCTCTGGCGGAATCCAAGAGA
>JAMOPX010000062.1 GCA_027064285.1 Desulfobacterales bacterium
AATGTTCAGAAGGATCCACTGCTATTAATGCTTTTACAACATGTTCTTGTTCACTCATAAAGCTCCTCCTTTTTTTATTTTAAATAAACAGGTCATATTTCTGTAAATTTGTCAATAAAATTTTTATATGCTCAGCAATTCTCGGTGAGTTTATAGAGGTACTATTTACAGGGCAACCTACAAAAATAACAATTATTTTTTCATAAAATTTGTAAAAAAAAGAGATATGGAGAAGTCATTTAAGTGATTATTATAAAAGAATAAAAGCAATAGAAAGTGATTTATTTCTCGCGAGAATTGCTGTTATATGCTTTGTTTTTTTTATTTTTATTATGTTTATATAAACAAAGATAATGCTCCTTTGTGTTTTTCTATTCTTTATCTTATACCAATACCAATTATGCATTCACTTATAATTTTAGCGTGAGAGTCTATTCTCCAGACTATTGCTTCATCAAGGCTCAAACTTAAATTTAGAGTCTTCCATAGAGAAGAACTCCCTAAAGGGGAAAAAATCGAGTTAAAGTTTCAAGAATATAAACTTTCAGGCATGACAAAGCACTATCTATTCAATAAAAATTTTCCTTTAGAAAAATTTTAAAATAGTCGTGGTATTATACCAATACTGATTTGAAATAACCCTTTAGGAAAGTTTGGATATAATCTTATTACCACTAAAGAAATTGCTGGATAATAACTCTTCAGTTGAAAATTTATAAAAAGAATATCTAATTGGTAACTGATCACCCATGGCTTACCTCCTCCTACTCCATTACAGTTTTTCTTTTTATATGCTCTATTGCCCTCTTTAGTCTGTAGACCACCTTTTCTTTTCCAAGCACTTCCATCATCTCAAAAAGTCCAGGGCTTACTGTCTTTCCTGTAAGGGCAACCCTTATGGCCTGAGCTATTTCTTTTAGTTTTATCTTGTGATCATCTAAAAATTTTATAAAAACTTCTTCAAGGTTTTTTTGACCAAAACTTTCGAGCTTGCTTATTCTGTCTGTCAGGTCAGATAAGAGAGCAAGAACCTGTGGAGTAAGATAATTTTTCTCTGCATCTTCTTCGTACTCAACATCCATTCCAAAATAAAACAGGCTTTTCTCTGCCATCTCTACTAAAGTCTTGCTTCTCTTTTTTAGTATGGATACAAGCTTGATGGTATCCTGTTCGGTAACTTCTTGGATTCCGAGTTTCTTTATAAACGGAACCAGCTCCTTTGCTAAGTATTCGTCTGAGGAATTTCTTATATGCCATGCATTTAAGTCTAAAAGCTTCTCTGCATTGAATATTCCGGGTGATTTTCCTACCCTTTCCAGGGAAAATTTTTCTATAAGCTCCTCTACAGTAAATCTTTCCTGATTACCATAAGACCATCCTAATCTGGCAAGTGCATTTACAAGTGCCTCTGGTAGATAGCCCATCTCTTTATAATTAAGCACAGGCATAGCACCATGTCTTTTACTCAGTCTTGACCTGTCTGGTCCAAGAATCAAAGGAATGTGAGCATACTTTGGAATTGAGGCATTTAGCGCCTGATATATTATGATTTGCTTCGGAGTATTATTTAGGTGATCATCTCCTCTTATTATGTAATTTATGCCCATATCAATGTCATCTGCCACAACTGCTAAGTGAAAGGTGGGTGTTCCATCAGACCTTCTTATGATGATGTCGTCCAGCTCCTCGTTTGGCACGCTAATATTTCCTTTTATTATGTCCTTAAATTGAGTTATCCCTATAAGAGGTGCCTTTATTCTCACTACTGCACCAGGTGCAGGACCAAGACCTAAGTCTCTACATTTTCTATCGTACCTTGGCTTTTCTCCTCTTGCCATTGCCTCTTTTTTCTTTTTTTCCAGCTCTTCAGGGTCGCAATGACAGTAATATGCCTTCCCTTCTTTCAGAAGCCTTTCTATTATGGAATTGTAATAATCAAGCCTCTGAGATTGAAATATTGGCCCTTCATCCCAGTGCAGACCAAGCCACCTAAGTGCTTCTATAATATCCTCCACATATTCTTGCTTTGACCTCTGTCTGTCTGTGTCTTCTATTCTCAGTATAAATTTACCCTTATTTTTTCTAGCAAATAGCCAATTAAAAAGTGCTGTTCTAGCTCCACCTATGTGAAGGTAACCAGTAGGACTTGGAGCAAATCTAGTTACCACGTTCTCGCTTTTGTTCATATTTCAGACCTCCTCTTGATTTCTCAAGCAGTTCCAATGGTCACTGTGCACTTGTTTTACTCTGTTTATTACCCTGCTAACCATATCTTCTCTCGCCTTTTTTGCCACTTCTGCGGGATCTGTAAAGTTCATATCCAGAAGCTCTTTTAATACCGCCTTTACAGATTGTCTTAAGCCATTTAAGTTATATCCCCCTTCTAAGGTAATTACAAGCCTTCCATTACAGCACTTATCAGCTATTTGCATTAATATCCGGGTCAATGTAGCAAATCCTATAGGAGAAACAGACATTCCTCCCAAAGGATCTCCTTCATATATGTCAAAGCCAGCAGAAACAAGTATTAGGTCAGGTTTAAATTCTATAGCAATTGGGGCAAGTAGGCTTTTGTAGATTTCTGCATATTCAGCATCTCCATAGCCATAGGAAAGGGGCGCATTTACAGTAAATCCTCTCCCTTCTCCTATTCCTTGCTCTTCCACAGCCCCTGTTCCTGGATAATAAGGATACTGATGAGTGGAGAAGTATAGAACAGTGGGGTCATCTTCAAAGGCGTGCTGAGTGCCATTTCCGTGATGCAGATCCCAGTCCACAATAAGGACTTTTTCTATGGAATGCACTCTTTGTACATATCTTGTGGCTATGGCTACATTATTAAATATACAAAAACCCATTGCTCTGCTTCTTTCTGCATGATGTCCGGGTGGTCTAATAAGAGCAAAGGCATTTTCAATCTTTCCCTCTATTACATGAGCTATTGCCTCGCATAGTCCTCCTGCTGCCAGAAGTGCTACTCTGTAAGATTTCTCACAGGTAGATGTGTCAGGATCTAAAGTAACATGAGCTTTTCCTTCTGTCTGTGCTATCATTTCTAAATACTCTGGAGAGTGAATATAACATATTTCCTCTTTTGTCGCCTCTCTCGGGGGGATCTCAATAAACTTATCTTTGATATCTGAATCCTCCAGCATTTCATATATCACTTCTAATCTTTTAGGATTTTCAGGGTGATATACCCCCATGTTGTGTTCCATATATCTTTTATCCTTTACGATACCAACCTTTCTCATTTTTATCCCCTTTTTTTATAGTTATCCGCCTAATTGTAGATAAAATAAACTCACTGTTTTTAGCAGTATTTTTTAGATCATTATATAATTTGGGCTTAATTAGATTATGAACGATATTCTCTCTATTATCATTTTCATAAATATAACTCAAGTTGCTACCTAACAAAGCAGCAATTCTCAGTGACAGGACTTACGCACTTGAACAGTTAGGCAATTATAGTTATCCGCATAATTCTATATAATACTTGGTGCCTTTTAAAAATTTTTCTATCCAGCTTTTGGCAAAACTTATTTTTTTACATAACTTATTCCAAGCTTGTGATATAACCTTTTTCATTTCCTCCGAGTTTCTCACAAAAACTATGGCTTCTGTTTTAGTATTTCCTTAAATTTTTCTAACCCTTCTTTTGATAATTTGCTCGGCCTG
>JAMOPX010000063.1 GCA_027064285.1 Desulfobacterales bacterium
ACCTCCTGTAACTTTAAAATTCTTTCAATTATCAAAACTATTTAATGCTTCTTGTTCAGAATGAAACAAAGGAAATACTTTATCTAAATGAGTCAGTTCAAAGATAGATTTCACTTCTTCTCTAACACCACATAATTTAATTTGCCCCTGGTCTCTAATGGCTTTTAGTGTAGAAACTAATGCTCCCAGTCCCGAGCTATCTATAAAAGTTACTTCTGATAGATTAATTATTAAGTTAAAATTTCCTTCTGATACAAATTTAAGTAATTCAGATTTAAAATCCTTTGCGATACTGGCATCTATCCTTTTTTCCTTAGGTTTAACAACTAAAATATTATTTCGTTTTAAAGCTTCTATTTTCATTATAAGACCTCCTTAGTTTTGTAAAATAGAAATAAATGGGACTCTATTTCTTTTTAAATAAAGAATTGTCTCTAATATTATAGCATTAGTGTTAATATTATACGACATATTGATCCGTCCATCCTCAAATATCCCGCTGTAAAATCCATATTTTTTATTTTTAAGAGTAATTACTGAACTATATAGCTTTTTTGAATATTCATCTAAGAATATAGCATACCAAGCAAAAGCTGCTTTAGTTGAAATATTTCTAAATCTATTTACCTCTCGACCACTATGATCTACACATATCCATTTTTTATTGTCGTAAAATATACAATTATAAATGAACCATGGACTTTCATTTATACAATCCTCTGAAACCGCTGTTAGCTTGCCTGTATATTGCCATCTTCTTTTTTGCACCTCATAGATCTTTTCTATTATTTGTTCAAATCTTTTATCCAAGCCTTTCAGTTCCATTTTAGCAAGAATAAATGGCTCACTAGTTAAAAATGCTTTTCCTCTTTTATCTATAGGTATCTTGACACCATATATATCTATCCAAGTAATTTCTTGAAAGTCTAAGGATTTTGAAACATCTTTTCCCCACAGTTTAAAGCCATAAGCTGCATATTGTTCATATCCTAATCTACCCTCTTGATAAAAGGATTCTTTTTGTTTAAACATAGTGCCATGAAGTTCTTCATTAAAACATACACGATTAAATTTCCATCTATTAACCACTTTATGTACTAAATCTCTCAACTCTTGATACCAATTTTCTGTAATTCTAAGCCATATTAGAAGTCTTCCTATATCAATTGCTGACCATCCACTTCCTTTATAAGATAGTCTCATTTTTAAATCTACCATCTTACCATTTGTTGTATTGTATACCCGATTTGGCAATTCATTATTGTAAAGATCTATTGAAGAAAGAGTTCTTAAAAGAGTTGTAATCTTTTCTCTAAATTCATCCATTCCTATTATTCCTATCTTTTGAGCTGCCACAAAACCGGCAATAGTGCTGCCTATATCCCATATTGTAGAGTAGATGCAACTATTTGTTGCATTCACAAGTCCTGTACTTGCATGATAGTTATTAATAAAATATTGCCAAGCCGTAATTGCTGCTTCTACTTGTTCTTCTGTTAAAGGAGTTTCTGAAACAGTTTGAGGTATAGTAGCTTCAGGCTTTTGAGCTATTGAGTGAAATGTAAATATAGATGGTGAAGTAGTTACTCTTATCTGTTTTGAAGAATAAGCAGATAAAGGGGTGGATTTTTCCTTAAGCATATTTAATGGCCTGGGGAAGTATGAAATTCTTGTCTCAATTCTTTTCTCTCTCTTCTCAGATGGACTCTTAAATTGCAATCCTGGTTTTGGTCCTTTGTAGTCAGTAAAGATAAGGCTGTCTTCGAGGTCTAATCCTGCTATCTCATCATCAGTTAATGTAATAAGTTCTCCCCCAACTGTAGCTACTTTAATTTCAGAACGAATTCTGTCTAAAATTTGCTTTATTTTTTTTCTTTCTTCTTTCCAAGTAGTCTGCCCTTCTAAAAAATGTTTTATTGCACTACTCCAAGTAGTATAAGCAGTGGCATCTCTTGCTTTTTCAAAGGAAATTGTAGCCAAGACTTCAGCTAATGCTGCCTTTTTAAATGAGTCAGGATTAGAGGAACCTTGTAAAAACTCCTGGGCCTTTTTTGTCCAAAAAAATCCAGCTTCTTTGAACTTTCCATTTTTATACAAAATCAAACCAAGCTTGTATTCTGAAAAAGGGTAAAAGAAACCTGCCCAACATATAGAGATAAGATTGCTTATAAAGAATAAGATAAAGATTATTTTCCTTTTATAGGAAGACATTTCTCCATTTTTCTAAATATATTATTAATCACACTTTCATAATATCCAGACCTCTCACAGCATTTATATATTTTACCCTCTACTTTATAAAGAAGTGCCTCCAATACCATTGCATTAGTAGTACTTGTGATTATTTTCATATAACCACCAGTTTTTTCTAATCTTCCCTCATACCAACCCCTTTCTGGATCGTAAACACAAGAAATAATATCAATTAACTGATCAGTATATCTTGTTTTCCATAAAACCCACATTCCAAATGATGCCCTAGTAGAAACTAAAGCTGCTTCAGGATGATATTCTCCATTATCAGAGATGACATTCCATGGATACCCAGCTACAAAAATAGCATCATAAACAAAAAAAGGAGGGCCTAAAACCTGATGATCTGTTCGTGCGGTAAAGATATGTTCTCTTTTATATCGTGCCTCTTGAACAAGATAGATTTTTTTAGCAATATCTGCCATGACTGTATCAGTATGATAAGTATCAGCACTTGTACAATCTTCTGGCTTGTCCCAATTAAACTCTATGCCATCTAATAAAAATGGCAAACTTACAACTGGTGCGTAAGCTCCAGTTCTTATGTCCCTGCTGTCACATGGTATATTAATTCCATAAATTTTTACTAATCTATAAGGTCTTATATCAGATGCCTTTTTAGTGTTAAACCCCCATAATCTAAAACCCTTAGCAGCATATTCTTCATATCCCAAACGTCCCTCTTGATAAGTTTTCAGTTTATCTCCAACCTTAATTCCTCCATAAAGTGTTCCTTCATTATCAATTATATCGCAAAAATTCCATCTCAGAATTGCTCTATCAACATATTCAGCATATTGTGGGTATCTGCATTTGATTATCTTGAGCCAGATGAGCAATCTTCCAATATCCACTGCAGACCATCCTATCTCTTTTGGTTGATTTGCATAATCTACCATTTTGCCTGTTCTGGTATTGTATACTTTATTAGGTAGTTTCCCAAAAAAAAGATTCATTTTATTTAAGAAATCTATCACATTACTTAATTTTTTATCAAATTCATGTTGATTTATAATATTTAGTTCTTTTGCTGCTACTAAAGCTGCTAAGAAATCTGCAATATGCCACATGGTAGTTGCAGGATACCTATCCACAGAATTTACCAATCCAGTATTAGGATCATAATTATTGATAAAGTATTGCCATGCGACTTTTGCCCACATTTTTTCTTTTTCTGTTAATTCTCCGTGTCTTCCTTGATGAAATAGAGTAGAATTTTTGAATGTCCTAATTCCCCTTGCAGTCTGCCTTACTATAACCCCACAGCCAGAATTTAGAAGAAAAATCACGCATATCAATAAAGTTAAAATTGTTTGTTTACCCTTATCTTCTTTTAGCTGGATATCGATGACCTGGAAGGCATCTGTCGTTTCCAAAAAACTCATCTTTTATCTTTATATCCCAAAGGCTGGGTCTATTGGAAAACTTCAACAATTTTCCCTCTACTTTATAGAGCAAACATTCAAGGATAATTCCATTATTATTTGCTGTAAATGTGTTTATTAGGCCTCCAGATTTTTCATAACGACCTTCATAAAAACCCTTGTTTGGGTCATAAAGTCCAGATACTGCATTGTATAAAAGATCAGTATATGGGGTTTTCCACAGAACCCAAAGTCCAAATGCAGCCTTCAAGCAGACAGATGCAAATTGAGGCACATAAACTCCTGTGTCTGTAATAGTATTCCATGGATATCCATCACTGTAGATAGTATCATAAACAAAATAAGGAGGGCTATCCAACTGATGTTCGCTTCTTGCTGTAAGAATTCTTGTGGCTTTATAGCGTTCTTCTTGAACCAAATATATTCTTCTGGCAAACTCAGCCGTGACTTTATCAGTGCAGACTAAGTCACTGCTGTCTCTGTCATTTGCCAAATCCCAATTTAGTTCGATTCCATCTAATATATAACTTTCTGAAACAACATAATTATGTGCCCCTGTCGTTCTTGGATCTCTGGTATCATAAGGAATTTCTACTCCAAATATAGGAATAAAAGAATAAGGTTCAGGTTTTGAAGCCCTCTCAGTATTAAATCCCCAAAGCTGATATCCTTTTGCAGCATATTCCTCATATCCAAGCCTTCCTTCTTGGACATAAACAACTTTATTATCCTTTAATATTGCTCCATACATTGTGCCATTTTCATCTAACACATGACAGAAATTCCATCTTAAAACAAAATTGTCTATAGCATTGCTATGATAAGGATACCTTTCTTTAATTATTTTTAACCATATAAGCAGTCTACCCAAATCAATAGCAGAAAATCCTATTTCTCCTGGCTGGTTGCTATAATTTACCTTTTGTGCTGTCATGGTATTGTAAGCTTTATTTGGTAATTCTCCTCTAAAAAAATCCAAGTTATTAAGCGTATTCAGTAGCTTGATAAGTCGCATATCAAAATCGTTTTTGGTAATTATCTTTAATTCATAAGCTGCCACAAGTGCTCCAAGATAGGATGCAGTATCCCACATAGTAGTAGAAGGATAATTGTTCACAGAATTGACCAAACCCGTGTTCGGCTGATAGTTATTTTCAAAATATTTCCAGGCAATTTTTGCCAATTTCATCTCTTCTTCTGTTAATGGCCCATTTCTTCCTATATGTTTTGTTGTTGTAATTTGCTTGGATATAAGGACTGTGCTTCTTTCTCTGTTAAATTCAAGATGATTTATCCTTTTGTCTTTGTAAGTTGACTTAAGTTGATACTCTTCAATCTCTCTGATAGGGCTACATGCACCTATATATGTTATAATAATAATTGTTAGCAAAATTTTACTCATCTTCCCTTAATAGAGGGATACAAGCCTTCCAAATTTCTTAAAACAAAGACTTTCTAAAATTATGGCATTTGTATTACATGTTATAGCTTTATTAGGCAATTTGGTAATCTCATAACGTCCTGAATACCATCCTCTATCGGGTTCATATAGGGTCTGAATCTCTCTTATTAGTTCTTTTGTATAAAGGGTTCTATATAATACATACCAACCGAAAACTGCTTTTGTGCTTATACTTTTAAACCGAGAAGCATCTTTTCCTTCTTGGGTTATACAATTCCAAGCTTTTCCATCAGAGTAAACAGTATTATATACAAAATAAGGGGCCTGATCTATATTATCTTCGCTAACTGCAGTCCATATACCTGTATGTTTCCATCTTTCTTCTTGAGCCTTATATACCCTATAAGCAAATTCTCTTGATACTATATCCCAGCCAAATTCAATCCCATCTAAAATATATGGTTCACTTAGAACATAAGTATGGGCTTCATACTCTTTTGGAGCTCGAATATCATATGGAATCTTTATTCCATAAATATCTACAAATGCTAAATAATCAAAATACCTTAAAGCCTTACTTACATCATATCCCATAAGTGTTAAAGCCTTTGCAGCATACTCTTCATATCCAAGTCTTCCTTCCTGCACATAAACAGTTTTACCTGTCTTATCCACTATAGCTCCATATAATTGTCCATCTTTAACCATAGCATTAAAATCCCAACGTTTTATAATTGCTTTAATTTCTTCTGTATGTTCGGGAAAGTTCCAGACAATAATGTTAAAAGGAACAAGAAGGCGACATATATCAATCGCAGACCAGCCTATTCCTCTTTCTGTTCTTTTGTTATTATAATCTACCATTTGTGTTGTGATAGTGTTATACGATTTATTGGGAAGCTTTCCTTCAAAAAGTGGAAGCCTACTTAATGTCTTAAGTATAAGAGATAAGCGTCTGTCAAATTCACGCTTAGATATCAGCTTTATTCTCTCTGCTGAAATCAAGGCCATTAAATAAGATGCTGTATCCCACATAGTGGTTGCTGGATATTTATCTACTGAATTGACCATTCCTGTATTGGGATGAAAGTTATTCTGAAAGTATCTCCAAGCAATCTTTGCCCATCTTAATTCCTGCTCTGTTAACGGCTCTGCAACAGCTTTTGGAATATCTGGACTTGGCTTAAACTCTACACTTTCTCTAAGGAGTTTTTCAACATTCCATTTTTCGAGCTTAGCTATTATAAATACCGCACAAATTAATCCTAATATAAAGATTATATGACTTCTTGCCTTTATAAGGCCTTCTTTAAAATTCATAAAAAACCTCCTGGCTACTCCTCTGGCTTCCAAAAGGCTGCTCTAACTATTCCTGACATAGCCAAAATATTATGGATTCCCCAAAACAAATTAGCGACAAAGCCACTCACATTTGTCTCATAGCCTAAATAGATTTTAATACCAGCAAATATAAGCCCTGCAACAGTTAAAACAATCACCATAAATTGAGGTATTACAAGACGGAAGTATTTACCTTCTTGTCGAACCTTTGGAGTCACGGGAAACTTTATTTGTTCTCCTTTAAGTACAGTCCAAAGAGCACGCAGGTTAACAGGGAAAAGAGCTAAATAAGATGATTTCCCTGCCCAATCAGGAACCCCCCAAGTTCCTATCATAAAACTCAATTCGTTCATGAGTAAGAAAGGGATGATATGCTTAAAGAAGTCCATTGAATATGCAGCTACAGGTGCTATTCCAGTAAACAGGTAAATAATAGGAGCACTCAAAAAGATGACATTCCACAAACAACCAAAATATGACCATATAGTAGTGCCATACATAATCTTTTGAGGAATACTGAGACCTTTTTTTAAAATAGGATTATCATGAATAGCTATATCTAAGGTTCCACCTGCATATTTAAATCGCTGAACAGTCCAGCTTAGAAGATCCTGAGGTGATAACATCTTTGATTCGATTTTAGGATGTAACACAGATTTCCAATTTCTATCTGGATCTGAGTGTAAAACAATAGAAGTATAAATATCCTCAGAGACATGAAATTTGTATGGGGTAATCTCTGTTTCTACAGCGAGTATGTGTTTTATAGCTTCAATTAACTTTGTCTTTAACCTCTCATTTTCAATATTTTTTGTAATATCTTTTATCATCTTATCCACTGCTTCAGCATAAGTCTTTAAAGCTACCTGCATAACTGCCTCTCTTCTATGAATAGAGCCAGCACCACAACAAAAAGAGGCATTAGCCCAGTTTCTCCTTCTTTGGATAACATCATAAAACATTTGTGGATTATTACAGAAAGGGTCCTCTCCTATGTTAATTGGACCAAATATTTTTTCTATTATTGAACCAAGCCAGTATCCAGGAGTTTTTAAGTATTTTCTTAAAAATTCTTTAAGAGGAATACCTTCAGGAAGGTCATAAAACCACTGTGGTGTTTGAACCCATGCCACATCAGGATCTCGGAAATACCCAAGGGTATCTTCTAAGATGGTTGGAAATGGCCTTGTATCTGCATCACAGATAACTATAAAATCTCCTGAGGTCTTTTCTATTCCATTTCTTAGATTTCCTGCTTTAAAGCCAATATTGTTAGGCCTTGTAATGTAATTTACTCCTTCCTCCTCAGCTACTTTTTTCATTTCTTCTCTTCTTCCATCATCAAGCACATGAATCTTTATATCAATGGGATGAGGATATCTAATCTTTTTTGCATCTCTTATTCCTAAACGAACAAGCTCTGGATCTTCATCATATGTAGTAAAGAAAATATCCACCTTTATAGGTCTTTCTGGATAGTTTTCAGGATCATGGACACACTCTGTTATAAACTTTGGAGGTGGCTTTTGTTCATAATCTCTTACTGCCCACAGGTTAATAGTAAATAAAATCAATCCAAAATAGGCGCATGTTTCTGCAGCAGCTAATAGAATGGCAAACCAAAGGGCATTATAATTTAAAGAACAATTCCACCTCCAAATAATATACCACGCTCCTAATACCAGGTTTATCGTGGCTAAAAACTGCCATAACAGCTCCCTCCACATAGAATAGGGAATAGGCTCAGGAGGTAATCTATTTTCATATTTTGAGAAGTAGAATTCTGGCATATCCTAATCTTGCTTGTCTAATATCAAACCCATTAGACATATAAGAGAAGCATTATAGTCAATAGCATATTCATTAGTAGCATATGAACGAGCATCATCCTTATAGCTTAAAGGACCTTTATTTTTAGGAGCTATTTTAGCCTGCGCCATTTCATTAGGTCCTCCTACAAGCTGACCAGGTATATAGATATGGCTTGCTCGGCAGAATATATGGCAAGGATTTTTTACAGGATTACTTCCAATTCCTGTAACAAAGCATTTGTTAAATGGGTTTCTTCCAAGAAGGTAGTCTATCTGGTCTATAGCTGCATATAAGTAAGCCTTCTTTTTAGTTATCTGATAGGCATAATAAAGAGTAATACCTTCTTCTGCTGTCATTTTATTAGAACCCCAAATAAAACGATGATTTGCTATTTTGTATCCACTATGCTCTATTCTATTTAAAGCCTGATCAGCATACGAAATAATCTTTTGTCTGATAATGTTCCTTAGTGAAGCATCTACTTTTTTACATAGATAAAGATCTAATAAACCAAGAGATGAAGGATTTTTCCATTCGAAAATAGAATAAGGCAATTCTTTAATATATTTATCTATGAAAAGCTTAGCACTTTTACTATTTGCTGTAATGAAAAGCTCAGCAGCTGCCCAGAATCTATCATCTAAGTCAGTTAGCAGAGATGATTCCCTGTCAATCTCAGAATAAAGATATTTTCCTGAGCCTGAATCATCTCCTTCATACCATTCTACATACATACTTGGATGCTTAATTAAATAGTTCCATGCCTTTTTTGCTGCACTTAAACACCTGTTAGCAAAAGAAGGGTCATATCCATAATATATACGTGCAGCCATAGCCATTGCAGCAGCAAATTTTGCAGTCTCTGGTGTAGAGACCCCATATATAAAACGTGCTTGATTATCTTTGTGAGGAGGAACTAAAGGTGGCCATCTTTTACCCGCTACTTTTCTATAAACAGCTCCATCTTCTCTTTGCATACTAAGCATCCAATTAAGCTCGAATCTTAACTCGTCAAGTAAATCAGGAATTGAGTTATTATTTTCTGGCTTTCCATGCTCATCTAAGAGATAATCTGGATACAAAAGTTGTCCATCCCCAAAAAACTTAGGCCTCTGCTCAAAAAGGTGAAGAAGCTGTCCAACACTTACAGAAGCAGTAGCTATATATTTTCCATAATCACCTGCGTCATGCCATCCTCCTTTAACACAAAGATGTTCTCCTGCTTTATGAAAAGGATCAGTATGAGCAACTATAGCATCTTGCAGGTGGCAAGGTGGATGAGAAATATGAGTTATAGGATCATCAATCTTTATTCCACACCTTTGTAGATAATAAGACCTTATCATTTTTATCATAGGTTCCATAAATACTTTATCTCCTATTTTAAAAGGATAGGAGATGTAAGAATCAAGTTTGAGAAAATATATCCCCTTTTGATTAAAGGATGAGAAATCAAGTTGTTGAATCAGATCTCCTGTCTGTTTGTCTTTGACAGGATTTTTTGGATATACTTTAAACACAACTCTCTTACTTTCTTTTTCAATTAAACTTACAGGTTTCTTCCTTATATTAGAAGGTATATTCACAAGTAATGCTAACTTTCTTCCATGAGTAAGATATCCTACTTGATTTACCAAGATCCCTGAAATTCTATTTTCTTTACTTAGTCCAGCTTCAGTAATAATAAAGCTAAGAATTAAAAATATAATGGATACGGCTCTCATTACTTACCTATCACCTTAAAGTTAAAGTTGTTTTTCCCTAAGCATTCATTAGTGCTGTCTAAGATAAACACAACAAGCTCATATGAACCTGAAGCTAATTTTTCTTTAATAGTAAGTATCTTTTTAGCACTATCTGGTTCTATGTTTACCTTAATAGATTTAGTCTTAAGACTTCTCTGCCCCTTTATCAAAGAATACTTAACAGTGGCATTTTTGTATGCCTTAGGTAGATCGTTTATGATCCACAGCCCTATTTCTACTATCTCTTCTTCTTTCCATTCCTCCTTTTTCCATTCTATACTTGGCAATATTGGCTGATAAGCAACTTTCAATGCATTATAACCTAATTTTGGATTACGCCAATAGTCTACAATTCCCCAATTTATAGATGGCCAATCCTCACAGAACATAAACTGAAATATACCTGTTACTGGATTATATTTTTGTCTTCTGTAAGACTCTGCGGCTAATTTGATCAGTTTAGCCTGATATTTTTGAGTATTAGAGATAAATTCTTGAATATCTTTCCCCATTGAAACCTTTGCAATATCAAAAGTTTCATGTCTTTGGAAATTATGATATTCCCATTGCTTCCAGTCTTCTTCATTCTTAGGCCAGGGATTAGCTTTTTTAAAAATTTTTTGTAATGAATCAAGTCCTGGCAATGCTTGTGCTCCGAATTCAGTTATAAAAGGGCTCCTGCTCGGTTTAGCATAGTCTTTCCAGACACCAGAATACCACCCAAACCAAGGATGCTCTTTTGTGGAGGAAGCTTTATGGACATATCGGGTCATATCAGCCTCTTTTAAGCACCTATATAAATAATCGTCTACTACCTTGTTTTGTTCTGGATCATAATCTTGATATTTATATTTCATCCAAAAGGCATCCCACGGAGGTTCATTGTGGGCACACCAAGCAATAATAGAGGGATGATTATATAGAAGATGCACCATCTCTAATGCCTGCTTTTTTGCTTCTTTTATAAATGCTGGCTCATCTGTATAACCCCATTGAAGTGGAAAATCCTGCCATACCATCATTCCTAATTCATCACAGGCATTATAGAACTGTGGAGCTTCTATATGTGCATGTACTCTTACCACGTTTATATTTGCTCTTTTCATCAGCATTAAATCATACAAATATTTTTCTTTATTCATCTCACTTAACCATTGAGTTGAAATATAATTCGTCCCTCTCAGAAAGAGTCTTTTTCCATTTATCTTCCAGAGCATATCTTCTGGATTGCATTCTACAGTGCGAAAGCCAAAAATTTCTTTTTTAGTATCTAATACTTCTTTACCCTGACATATAATCACAGTAAGTTGATATAAATGAGGAAAACCATGATCCCATGGCCACCATAACTTGACATGAAATGGAGGAAATACAAAGGTAAATCTATTTTTCCCTTTTCTAAGTAACTTTTTTCTTATTATGCGTTGTGTAAAAGAAGAATTAGGCAAGAAATTATAAGGCTCTATGCTTAATAGAATAATAAATTTTTTTCCTTTAGAGCTATATACTTGTAAGTTAATTTTAGGTCTTGCCAATCTCCTTACTGGGTCTAATTCTGGATCAATTCTAACTGATTCTATAGCTATTTCCTTAGAGATTCTCAAATAAACTGGCGCCCATATACCACCTGTATTTTTTTCCTGGCCCCTTAATGACCATGCACCTCCAGGTCTTGTATCATGATGATTTAAGACCCCTTTAATTAGTCTTTTTCTAAGACCCCAGTATTTACCAGGTTCTTCATAGGGACTATTTACGCGGACTACAAGGATATTGTCTTCCTTTCCAAATTTGAGTAAGTCATTAATGATAAAAGAAAATGGTGCAAAGTATCCTTCATGAAATCCAATATAATGTCCATTCAACCAGACATCTGCTGTGTAGTCAACTCCACTAAAAATAATTTTTACTATCTTTCCTTTATAACAGGGGTCTACAGTAAAGTGCTTTCTAAACCATACCACTCCAGAATATTCTAATCCTTGTAAATACCAGTTAGCTGGCACATATATTTCTTTCCATTGAGTATCATCTATAGAAGGGACATAAAATTTTGTAGGTGCTACATTACCTAATTTCATTTTCCATTTTCCTGAAAGGGAAAGTAAAATAGGAAAGCTTCTTTCATATCCGTAGAACTTAGAATGCGTAGGGAAACAAACAGCAGGAAATATCAGTAAAAAAATGACAAGATAGAATTTTCTCATATATTGCTCCAGTTCATAATAGCCTCTTTTTCAGTAGGAAATATTTGTAATATTTTATCCAGTTTTGTTATCTTAAACACACTTAGAACATTATCTTTTGCATTACTGATCAAAAGCTCCCTTTTCCTGCCCAATGCTTTTAAACAGGCTATAATTGCAGCAAGACCGCTGCTATCTATAAAATCGACCTCATCAAGGTTAAGTATTATTGCTTCTTTTTCACACTTAGTTATTAGATCTACAAGTTCTACTTTAAATCTTGGAGCAATAGATGCGTCAAGTCTTTTGATAACAGGTTTAACAATTAATATTTTCCCTTCATCACGAACTTCCAGCTGCATTTTACCCTCCTACAATAAATTTTGTTTAAAATATAGTGCTCTGCCAACCATGAAAGTTTATATTCTTGCAACCTTAACCCAACTTTATCTTCATTTAGGGAGTTCTTATCATGGAAGACTCCGAATTTAACTTTGAGCCTTGATGGAGCGCTGCTTATTGTTAACAAAACTTATAGTTATCCGCATAATTGTGGATAACTAATAATAAATTGTTTTCTTTCCATATTTTCATAACTTTTTGTTTGTTGATGATAAAATTATATAGAAACTTATTAAAGAGGTATTTTTAACCAGTATTGGTATATCTGTATTTAAATTTCATTATCCTCGGAATTATCAGTTTTATTCATCTCCATTATCTACCTAACATCAGTCATCAGTCCAAATCTGGATTCGTCAAAAAAAATTTTCTTTATCTGAATTCTCTTTCTTGTTCCTTATCCTTTCTCACATTCACCGGCCGTCCCACTTTCTTCTTTGCTCCTATCCTCTTCAATAAATTCGATATCCCCTGTTGGCAGTATTCGATTCCAAATCTCTCATATATCCACTTCATCATCTCTTTCTGACTGCTAAATCCTTTCTCATTAAGTTCTTTTTCAAATTCTTTAAGTTGTTCCTCCTTCATCTTCCCAGGGTATCCCTTTACTTTCCATTCAAGTAACCCTTCTAATCCCCCTTCCTTATATTTTTTCCACCATTTCTTTAATGTCTCATAATGCAGATGAAGTAATTCTGATATCTCTTTTAGTGGCTTCCGGGGATATTCCTTTAGGAATATGAGCATCTGTATACGAAGAACAAAACGGCGATGTGAAACTTTCTTCTGAAGATCTTTCAATTCTTCTATACTTTCCTTTATTAGTGTTCTATCTATCGTTTTCATAATGGCTAATTATACATTATAAAGAGAATTCCTCAACAGTTTTGGTATTAGCATTGACTTTATAACCCAAAGAAGATAAAAGAAGAAAAAATCTAGAAGGAGGTCTTAAATGGAACCCATTGTGATAAAAAACAGACAAGAAAGCAAATTACGTATCTCGCCCGAATTTGCTGATATCTGTTTCACATGTGGTACATGTGCCAGCGGATGTCCTGTAGCTGGCATGGATGGAATGGATCCAAGAAAGGTAGTCAGGATGGCAGCCCTTGGATTAGATGACGAACTTATAGAATCTCGTTTCCCATGGATTTGCACCATGTGTGGTAGATGCGACTATGCATGTCCGCAAGGGGTAGAGATAACAGCTCTGATGAGACGCATAAGAGGATTAAGAGACAGAGACAAGGTTCCAGGGCCGATACACAAAGGTGTTGTAATGTGTCTTGAAAGAGGAAACAACCTTGGTATTCCAAAAGATGACTTCTTGTTCCTGTTAGCAGATGTGGGAAAAGAGCTCGAAGAAGAAGGCTTTCCAGGATTCTATGTGCCTGTAGACAAAAAGGGCGCCAATATACTCGTGACTATCAATTCAAAAGAGCCATTTGGTGAGCCTGATGATATGAAGTTTTGGTGGAAGATATTTTACTGTGCAAAGGAGGACTGGACTGTACCATCTGAAAATTGGGAAGGAGTAAACTGGGGACTTTTCTCTGGTGATGATGAAGCAATGAAGCAGATTGTGGGGAAAATAGTAGAAAATTTGGAGCGGTTGGAATGTAAAACATTACTCTTGCCCGAGTGAGGCCATGCCTATTATGCGACCAGGCTTGGTCTGCAAAAATGGTTTCCTGAAGTATTTGAAAAATATAGGGTTGTTTCAGTTCATGACCTTCTTAAAGAATATATTGAAACAGGAAGAATAAAAATAGATAAGTCCATCCATAAGGATAACAAGGTCACTCTTCACGATCCTTGTAACTATGGCCGTAAAAGCTATAAGGCATTTGGACATGGGTACTTTGAAGAACCTCGCTGGATAATCCAGCAGTGCTGTGAAAACTTTGTAGAAATGGAGCCTAACAGAATGAATAATTTTTGCTGTGGTGGTGGCGGTGGTGCATGGGCAATGCCTTATGTGGCAGAAAGAATATTCTATGGAAGAATAAAGGCAAAACAGATAATGGATACAGGCGCAGATCTTGTAATTGCTCCATGTCACAACTGCAGAGATCAGATTATGAAATCATTGGTAAAAGAATATGATTTGGGAGTAGAAGTCAAATACCTGTGGGAACTCGTGGCTGATTCCTTAATAGTAGAACCCTGGAGTGAAGAAGAAGTAAAGAAAGCTCATGAAATGAGAGATGCTCAATTTGAAAGAGACGGAATAGTTTTAGACGAAGAATTCTTCTAAAAAATCTAAAAAGTGGATGCCTTTCAGGGCATCCACTTTTTTAGAAAGAACAACGGGCTAAAACCCTGCTTTTCAAAGCAGGGATACAGCCTAAAAGTGTTGGCTTTGAATCAGAACCTAATTTAAAGAAATAAGAGGAAAACGGAAGTTAGATTCATTGATTAAAGCAAGGCTGTAAGCATTCTTTTTAAGCCAGCGCTTATATTCTCGCGCCAGACAAGGATCGTTAAATATTATAGATTCTCCCAAAAATTTAAGTTCTTCTATAATTCTCCAGTAAAAATGCATTTTTGTTCCCCCATAAAAAATAAGGACCTCTAAAGGTCCTTTATGGAGCTGAGCGGACTTGAACCGCCGACCTCGTGACTGCCAGTCACGCGCTCTCCCAACTGAGCTACAGCCCCCCTTTTTTTTATCTAAAATACCAGTATAGTTTTTTTATGTCAATACCTCATCTGCCTAATCTATAATCACAACTAAGCCCTCTATTGAGCAAAAACAGCTTCACAGCAGAAATTTTAGGCCTTAAACCTATATCTGGATACTCATAGATGATAAGGTATTCATTCTGATTACCAGATGTATTAAAATGTAGCTAAATTATTACATATCTGGTAATCAGAAGAATCAACCCTGCTTAAAAGCGAACTACTACTCCCTATCCCTATAAGGAACTCAGGAGATACTTTGTAAAGAAAATCTATAAGTTTTAAATTCTCAATCAGTCCTGGGGAGTTCTCTCCCACTCTTGCTATGTTGTATAAGCCTACAAGATCTGTATTAAAAAGCTTATTTAAAATCTTAATTTCCATTAACTCTCCTACTTTTGTATTTTGAAATGTAATATTTTTGAAATATATTGTCAAGTATAGCTAAAAACTAATAATACCAATACCGATTATGTATTCACTTTATAAATTTTCGAGTTGGAAGCTATCACCCACCACTTCTTGGCTGGAATAAGATTATATGGAAATTTCCTTAAAGGATTATTTTAAAACAGTATTGGTATTATACTATCTTTTTAAGGGATGGTTTTGTGATCACAGATAAAATCAAATAGAGATTGACTCAGAATCAAAAATATAAAAAAATGCCTTTCGTAATAAAATGGAATCGGAGAAAAGATATGAAAAAAGACTTTTTCAAACTCATCCCTCCTGAAAAGGCAATCAAAATAATAAACCAGTTCTCTTCAATAAGTGAAGAAGAACAGCTTTCTATTGATCAGGCACTTGGAAGAGTGCTTTCTGAAGATATATACGCTCCTTCTGATATGCCGGGATTTTATAGGGCCACAATGGATGGATATGCAGTAAGGGCAAAAGATACCTTTGGTGCAAGCCCTACTCTTCCTGCTCTGCTGGAGGTAAAAGGAGAGGTAAAGATGGGAGAAGTACCTGAGATAAAGATTGAAGAAGGACAGGCTGCCAAGATATCTACAGGTGGAATGCTTCCAGAAGGCGCTGACGGCGTTGTGATGATAGAGTATTGCCACATAATAGATGAAAAGACCATAGAAGTAGAAAAGGCAATATCTCCATTGGAAAATGTAATGCTTCCTGATGATGATGTAAAAAAAGGAGAGCTTATATTAAAAAAAGGAAAAAGGCTGAGAGCACAAGACATAGGAGCTCTTGCAGGGCTGGGTATAGAATATGTAAAAGTCCATAGAAAACCTAAGATAGCAATTATCTCCACTGGAGATGAAGTAATACCGATAAATCAAAATCCAAGACCCGGTCAGGTAAGGGATATAAACAGATTCACACTTTCCTGTCTTTGCAGGATATGTGGAGCAGAACCCATATTTTTAGGCATCTGTCCAGATGATTTTTCTTCTTTAAAGAATTACTTAGAAAATGGACTTAACATAGCAGATTGTGTATGGATTTCAGGAGGAAGTTCTGTTGGAGTAAGAGATTTAACCTTAAAGGTATTTGAATCCATAGATGGATTTGAACTGCTTGTGCATGGAATAGCTGTTAGTCCTGGAAAGCCCACAATAATAGGCAAGGTAGGCAAAAAGCCTGTAGTAGGTCTTCCAGGACAGGTAAGTTCTGCATTTATCGTGGCAGAGGTATTTATGAGCAAGCTGATAAGAGTGCTTTCAGGAGAAAGCTCAGAAGAAGTGCCATTAGAAATAGATGCGTTAATGACAAGAAATATAGAGTCTGCCACAGGAAGAGAAGATTATATAAGAGTAAAGCTTATAAGAAAAGGAGATGATCTGCTTGCCGATCCTGTCATAGGAAAATCAGGCCTTATTTCCCCACTTGTAGAAGCTGATGGACTTGTAAGGATAGATATAAACAAAGAGGGGGTCTATAAAGGAGAAAAGGTAAAGGTTATTCCATTTTTGTCAAAGGGGGGCTTATGGTAGAGAGAAGAGTTTATCTTTCTATGAAACAGCTTTCTGATGCAAAAAAACTTTTTTTTTCAAGTGTAAAAATAGATGCTCTAAGAAGAGAAGAAAAAATAAAGCCAGAAGATGCTCTTGGAAGGGTAACCTCAAGACCTATATTTGCAAAGCTTTCCTCACCTCTATTTCATTCTGCAGCAATGGATGGAATAGCTGTAAGGGCAGAAGACACTTATGGCACTACTGATAGAAGACCAAAGATACTCGAGATAGGAAAAGATGCTGTTTGGGTAAATACAGGAGATCCTATGCCAGAAGGGTTTAACGCAGTAATCATGGTAGAAAAGCTGAATCAGTTGAATGAAAAACAGGTAGAAATAAGGGAATCTGCTTATCCATGGCAAAATGTAAGAAAGGTAGGAGAAGACATAGTTGCTACAGAGCTTCTTTTTCCCAAAAACCATATATTAAAGCCCTATGACCTTGGGGCACTTGTAAGCGCTGGTATTTTTGAATTAGATGTATGGGCAAGACCAAAGGTTGCAATAATTCCAACAGGATCTGAGCTTGTAAGCTACAGAAATTTAGAAAAATTGGAAAAAGGAAAACTTATAGAATTTAACTCGATCATCCTTTCCTCTCTTGTAAAAGAAGCTGGAGGAATCCCCACAGTATACGATATCGTGCCAGATGATATGGAAAAGATAAAATCCTCTCTATTAGATGCACTGAATAAAGCAGAGATTGTAATCATAAATGCTGGCTCTTCAGCAGGTTCAAGAGACTATACAGTGCATGTTCTAAATGAGCTAGGAAAGGTGCTTGTTCATGGAGTAAGCATAATGCCGGGAAAACCAACAGTGCTTGCTATAGTGCAAGGAAAGCCTATTATAGGAAATCCTGGATATCCTGTTTCATCTGTGATCTCTTTTGATCAGTTTGTAAGACCTCTTATTTACTGGCTTCAGGGAATAGAGCCTCCTGAGAGGAAAAAGATCAAAGTTATCCTTTCAAGGGATATAGTCTCTAAGCCAGGGATAGAAGAGTTTGTAAGAGTAAACATAGGAAAAATAAGAAACAGATATGTAGCTACTCCTCTTCCAAAAGGAGCTGGAGTTCTCACATCCCTTATTAAGGCAGAAGGAATAGTAAGAGTGGAGTCATTTTCTGAAGGAATATCTCAGTCAGAAGAGGTAGAGGCAGAGCTTTTGGTTGAAGAAAAAGAGCTGAAAAATACCGTTATCATAATAGGAAGTCATGATATGTGTATTGATATAATTGCAGATGAGGTGAGAAGCAAAGGAATTAGAATCTCATCAAGCAATGTGGGAAGTCTTGCTGGTATAATAGCCTTAAGAAAAGGCATATCTCATAT